>JADGBU010000344.1:0-432 GCA_015231295.1 Magnetococcales bacterium
CGATGGGAAAGAATCGTCAACAACCGGTTGATCTCGACGATGAAGGGCAACAACTCTTGAGGCACGGTTTCGGTGGGCAGGGTCTGAAAATTCTCCCGTTCCTGGACGAGCAGGGCATCGCTGGCCTGTTTCAGGGGACGCAGACGGCGTTCGATCATCACCCGTTGCAGCACCAATACCAGAGTCATGGCGGAAATGGCGATCAGCGCGTACCAGAATTGCGCCATGTTCACCAGTCGATCATGGAGTCCGATCTCCTCGGCCACCAGGATGGTCATGGTGCGATCGTGTTTGTGAAAATGGGTGATCAGGGTCAGCAGCGTTTGATTGTTGGGACCTGGAATGGTCTGAATGGTTTCCGAGTCGTCGCCCGTGGGAGGCAGACTCAACTCCCCATCCCACAGGGAGCGGGAGCGGAAATGGAGCTCTCCG
>JADGBU010000344.1:537-2117 GCA_015231295.1 Magnetococcales bacterium
GGGAGTTCCAAGGCGGCATAGAGGGCTTCGGCGTCGTGTTTGAGTCGTGACGCGATCGTTTCGGTATTGAGCCGATGGAGGGCCACGCTCATCAGCAGCCATTGGAGCAGAAAAACCGGAATCAGCACGCTCGCCAGTCCGAAGCCCAGACGGTTTTGTAGCGACGGGTTCATACGCGACTCCGGAAAACATATCCTTGTCCCCGTCTGGTTTCGATCCGTTCCGGGCCCAGCAGTTGGCGCAATCGTTTGATGTAGACCTCGATGACGTTGCTGTCCTTGTCCTCGTCGTATTCGTAAACGTGTTCGGTCAGGCGACTCTTGGACAAGGGCATATCGGGATGGAGCATCAGATAGCGCAGCAGACGGAATTCGGTGCCGGTCAATTTTTTCGGCTCTTCCGCGTCGAGAATCACGCATTGTTGCTCTTCATCGAGCTTCAGACCCTCCGCGCAGAGTTCGGTTTGGGGGCGTCCCTGACTGCGCCGGATCAGGGCGAGGAGTCGGACGATCAACTCTTGGGTATGGAACGGTTTTCCCAGATAGTCATCGGCTCCGGCCTTGAAGCCGTCCACCCGTTCATGCCACGCATCCCAGGCGGTGAGGATCAGCACCGGGACGTTGTTGCGTTTGCTGCGCCAGCCTTTCAACACCTCCAGTCCGGGCCGTTCCGGCAGGCCCAGATCCAGAATGATCGCATCGTAGGGCTCCTCATCTCCGCGATATTCCGCCTCGACGCCATCATGGACCACATCCACGGCAAATCCGGCCCGGCTCAGGCTCTCCTGGAGCGTGGTTGCGAGGGGTTGGTCATCTTCCACCAGTAACAGACGCATGCGGGACTCCTGGAAGCGTGAACGGTTGAAGAATGGAGCGGGTTTGTCGAAATTTTCAGGTTCATTTCATATCGATCTGTCAGACTCTCCACCTGTTGGTGGGGAGTGCATTCATTTTGGTTGGTAACTCATTGAAAGAAAAGAGGGGATCTTTATGATTTGAACGCCCATGGGCTTTTTCCGTTTGTATTGGCAGGTGGATCAATGATTGTCTTTGGAAGGAGCGCGAATATGGCATATGATCGGCTTACCCGGTTTCTGCATCTGGTTTTGGCATTGGGCATTGTGCTGCAACAATTCGGGTCGATGATCATGACCTATCCCAAGCCGGGGCGACCCGGTGATGCATTCTACGCACTGCACGAGGTCTGGGGGCAGATATTGCTTTGGCTGTTGATGGTGCATTGGGTCTGGAGCATGATCCGAGAGGAAAAAGTCCCGATGGCCCTGTTGTTTCCATGGTTCTCCCGGCAGAGGATTCGGGCTCTGGTGGAGGACATCCGGCATCATGTATCGTTCGCGCTGCGGTTGCAACTGCCCGGACACTCCCAGAATGCGCCGTTGGTTTGCGCGGTTCAGGGAGCGGGTCTCTCTCTGGGCACGCTGTTGGGCCTGAGCGGGGTGTTGCTGATCGTCGGCATGGAGCCCAATGGAGCCATGACCGGATGGGTGCATCTGGTCAAGGAGGGGCATGAGGTTCTGGGCAGCTTGATGTGGGTCTATCTGGTGGGACACGTCGGCATGG
>JADGBU010000058.1:0-10621 GCA_015231295.1 Magnetococcales bacterium
AAGCGAATGGCGTTTGCCCGAGTCCCGTGTTGTGTCCCCGGAGCGGGCGTGATGGATTGAAAAGAGATAATGATCAATTTGTTGAATGGTACATAACGCGGAGGGGCGACGATGATATTTTGCAAAGCAGTCCGTGACCGAAAATATGTTTTATCGTTTGTCGGAGCGTTCCTTTTTACGGTGATTTTGCCGGTTTGGCTGTGTCTGGCGCGTGTCTCGTGGGCGATGGACGAACCCCTCGAACCGAAGCGTTACGCCTTTGGTGTGCTGCCGCAACGCAGTGCGGTGCTGACCGCTCAATACTGGAATCCCATTCTCGATTTCGTCTCTCGCGAATCCGGGGTCACGCTGATCCTCAAGACCGCCCGCACCGCACCCGAGGCCAATCAGGCCATGGAACGGGGAGAGTATGATTTTGTGTACTCCAACACCATTTTTCTGCCCCGCCTGAGCGGAAGTGGTTATCGGGTGATTCTCAAACCCCGTTCCGCCGCCATTCGCGGCCAGATCGTCACCCGGGAGGAGTCATCGGTCCACGCCCTGAAAGAGTTGCAGGATCAAACCGTCGGCTTTCCCACGCGCGGGGCTTTTGTCGGTTACGCGGTGCCCATGGATCATCTGATGCGATCGGGCATCGAGGTGAAAAGTACCTTCGGCGGCAATCAGGAAGGGATCATGGGACAGTTGATGGCCGGCAAGGTGGTGGCGGCAGGGGTCAACAATGAGTTGATGCGCCTGTTCGCGCAAAGAGAAAATTTCCGCTATCGGGTGTTGTGGGAGTCGGATCCGTTCGAGAATCTTCCCATCTCCGTCCATGCCCGGGTGCCTCGTGAGGTGGCCTCTGCGGTACAACGCGCTTTTGTGGCCATGAACGATCTGCCGGAGGGAATCTCCACCCAGGAAAAAAGCGCGATCGTGATCAAACAATCGCCTCCCTATGGCTTCACAACGGCCAGTCAGGGGGATTATCAAAACTATATTGATTTTTATCAAAACACTTTAGTCAGGGATATCGAGTGATCCGATGATCCACCTTGGGGGGTTCTGGGAGCGATTGCCGTTTGCGGGCAGAGTGCTCATCACGGCGTCGTTGGCTTTGGTGGTTGGCGGATCCACGATGGTCTACGTCTCGGCCCAACGGGATGCCGGGGAGACGCGGGACGATCTGCAGATTTCGTTGCAATCCTCGTTGCAGACCTTGCCGGCGGCGGTGTCGGAACTGCTGGTGATCGGGGATTTCACCGCCTTGCAACAGACGATGGATCGTTATCTGGCGCAGCCGGATGTGGTGGGCTTGCGTTTTCGGGATCAATCGGGATCGGTGGTGGAGTCGAAAAAACCGAAAACCATGCTGCAAGCGCCTCCGTGGTTCAAAGAATGGATGGGACTCGACACCCTCTCGGGTCATCACGATGTAATGGTGGGGGGGCGGAACTACGGACGGTTGGCGGTCGAGTTGAGTGCCAATGCTTCCATCAATCGATCCTGGGATCGACTGTTGGATCATCTGATGATTGTCGTTCTGACGATCGCGGTGGATTTCATCGGCATCTGGATGGTGTTGCGCTTTGGCATGCGTCCGTTGGAGCGGTTGAAGGAGGGGAGTCGCGCCTTGGCGCGGGGGGAGTTTTCCACCCGTCTTTCGGTGCAGGGAAGTCCGGAGTTGCGTCAGGTGATGCAGGGCTTCAACGCCATGGTCGATACCCTGAATCAGGCGCGGAATGCGTTGCTGGCCGAAAAGGAGCGTCTGCAAGTGACGTTGGCTTCCATCGGCGATGGGGTCGTGACCACCGACGCCTCGGGACAGGTCACGTTTCTCAACGCGGAGGGGAGTCATCTGACCGGTTGGAGCCCGGAAGAGGCCATCGGTCTCCCCGTGACCCGCGTGATCCGACTGATCCACGAACATGATCGCCGGGAGGTGGAAAATCCGGTGTTGCGGGTACTCCGGGAAGGGTGCGTCATCGGTCTGGCCAATCATACCATTCTGGTGGGACGCCAGGGGGAGGAGTATCCCATCGCCGACAGTGCCGCGCCGATCCGGATCGGAGACGATGGGGTCATGCTCGGGGTGGTGATGGTGTTTCGCGATCAAACCCGCGAGCGGGCGCAATGGTATGAACTCCTGAAGGCGGGTCGTCAGGCCGAAGAAGCGAGCCGCGCCAAAAGCAATTTCCTGGCCACCATGAGCCATGAAATCCGCACCCCCATGAATGTGGTGCTCGGCATGTCGGAGATGCTGCTGGAAACCACGCTCGACGCGCAGCAACGCCATTATGCCCAGACCATGCACCACTCCGGCAAGGCGTTGCTGGGCGTGATCAACGATGTGCTGGATTTTTCCCGCATGGATGCGGGTCGTCTCAGCCTGATTTCCGAACCGTTCTCGCCACGGCAGGTGGTGGAGCAGACGGTCCGCCTGATGCGGGTCGCGGCCCAGGAAAAAGGGTTGGAACTGAATGAAAAAATTTGTGAAAACATCCCGGAATTCATTATGGGCGATGGGGGACGGTTGCGACAGATTCTGCTCAATCTGTTGGGGAATGCCATCAAGTTTACCCATCGGGGTCGGGTGGATGTCTGGGCCACGCAGGATTTGCAGGATCCGGATTGCTTGTTGTTCGCGGTGGAGGATACCGGCATCGGCATCACGCCCGAACAGCAGGAGCAGATTTTCAACGAGTTCGTCCAGGCGGATGAGGGCATCACCCGTCGTTACGGTGGGACCGGGCTCGGACTGGCGATCGTTCGTCGTCTGGTGGAGATGATGGGGGGAAGGATCTGGGTCGAGAGCCATCATGGCCAGGGCAGTGGCTTCTATTGTGTGCTGCCGATGCAGGTGACTGCCGCGCCGGTGCTCGCCGGCGACGAGCAAACCGGAGAGATGGGTATTCCCGAGCAATCTCTGAAAATTTTGCTGGTGGACGATCAAGAGATCAATCGTTATGTCTTTGATGGTTTTTTCCGGAAAACGCCGCATCGCCTGGTGATGGTTGACAACGGATTCGACGCCATCGAACGGGTGCAACACGAACCTTTCGATCTGGTGATCATGGATGTGCAGATGCCGAACATGGATGGTTATGAAACCACCCGGTTGATCCGTCGCTGGGAGCGGGAGACTGGCCATGAACCGGTGCGGATCATGGCCTTGACCGCTTATGACCGGGATGGGGAGTTGCCGCGCAGTCAGAAGGCGGGTTGCGATCTCTGCCTGACCAAGCCCATCGGACAAAAGGCGTTGTTGAAGGCGGTGGAACAGTGCATGTCCGGACAGAGCAGTCAGCGGGGGAGTTTGGGACTCTCCATTTTGCTGGCGGAAGATACCAAAGAGAATCAATTGTTGATCGAGGCCTATCTGTCTCGGACGCCCCATCGACTGACGATCGTCGAGGATGGGGACGAGGCGGTGAATCGGGTGCGTCAGGAGTCGTTCGACGTGGTGATCATGGATGTGCAGATGCCCCGGATGGATGGGTATACCGCCATGCGTCATATACGCCAGTGGGAACGGCAGCATCAACGCGCGCCGTTGCCGATCATCGCCTTGTCCGCCCACGCCATGAGCGGCGAAGAGGAGCGATGTCGGGAAGCCGGGGGAACGCGTTATTTATCCAAACCGATCGGCAGGCGGCTCTTGCTGGAGGCCTTGCAGAGCGTGGTATTCGATCGTGAAACGGTTCCCGAGATGAGTAATCATGAATAATTTTAGAGTATATTTATATTTTTTATTGTTTTTTATGCTCCCCTGCGGTCCGGCCCGGGGCGAGGAGCCGTTGACTCTGGGGGTGTTGGCCTATCGTCCGCAGGCCCAAACGGAGCAGCAGTGGCAACCGTTGGCCGATTATCTGACCCAATCCCTCTCCGGCAGAACGGTACGGCTGATCGTCGCCGACTATGCGGGGCTCGAAGCGTTGATGGAACGCTTCGAACTGGATTTCGTGCTGACCAATCCCATTCACTACATTCGTCTGCTCACCCGGAACACCCTGTCCGGAGCCCTGGCGACGATGATTCAGAGAGAGGGGGATCAGGTGATCCACGGGTTGGCCGGGACCATCATCGCCCGAAGCGGACGGGCGGATCTGCGCACGTTGTCCGATCTGTCCAACAAGACTCTGGCGGCGGTTTCGATCGACTCTCTTGGGGGGTATTACGCACAACTGATGGAGTTCAAGCGGGCCGGGATCACCATGCCTCGGGGCAATCGGCTGCTGCTGACCGATCCGCCCCATGACCGGGTGGTCACTGCGGTGTTGGAGGGGCGGGTCGATGCCGGTTTCGTGCGCGCCGGCGTGCTGGAAGAGATGATCCGGGAAGGAAAATTGATCCCGGGCGTGTTGAAGGTCATCAATTCCCAGAAAATGGCATCCCATCCGTTCCTGACTTCGACCCGGCTTTATCCGCATTGGCCCTTTGTCGCCCTGTCCCGGGTGGAGCCGAAGGTGGCGCGACAGGTGGCGACGGCTCTGCTGTCTCTCGACGCCGAGAGTCCGGCGGCTCAGGCCGCCTTCATCGGGGGATTTGGCATTCCGGCAGATTATACGCTGGTGGAAGAGATGGCCCGTGCGCTTCGGTTGCCTCCTTTTGATCGTTTCTCCTCGATCACCCTGAGTGAACTGTGGTTGCAATATCGCTGGTACGGGATGGTCGGCATGCTGATCTTGATGGCCTTGATGGTGCTTTCCTATCAACTGTTCCAGACCAACCGGCGGCTTCAGGAGAGCGAAGCCCGTTATCACGCCCTGTTCGATCATGCCGCCGATGCCATTTTTCTGGCCGATCCGGAGTCCGGAATCATTCAGGATGCCAATGCCGCCGCCAGCCGGTTGATGGGCATGGCCCGTGAGCAGATTCGGGGACTTCATCATACCCGGCTTCATCCGCCATCAATCGCCGGCAAGGTCCGCGCGAATTTTTTGCAGCATATTCATGATAAAGTGGTGGATTCCGCGCGTCCCATCGTCACCGAGGTGCAACGCGCGGATGGGCAGTCGCTGCCGGTGGAGGTGACGGGTGGTCTGATCCCTTTTTCCGGGAAATCGGTGTTGCAAGGCAATTTTCGGGACATCTCCTGGCGCAGGCGGATGGAAACCGATCTGATTCAGGCCAAGGAGTACGCGGAGGCCGCCAGTCGGGCCAAAAGCGATTTTCTGGCGGCCATGAGCCATGAAATCCGTACCCCGATGAATGTGGTGCTCGGCATGGCGGAAATGTTGCTGGAAAGCGAATTGAATACGCATCAGCGTCACTTTGCCCGGACCATGCACAATTCGGGCAAGGCTCTGCTCGGGGTGATCAACGATGTGCTGGATTTTTCCCGCATCGAATCGGGACGGTTCACGCTGGTCGAGGAGCCCTATTCGCCGCGTCAGGTGGTGCGGGAGACGGTCCGCCTGATGCGGATCGCCGCCGAAGAGAAAGGATTGACCATGTCCGAGTCGATCGATCCCGATATTCCCGACGCCATGCTCGGCGATCACAGCCGGGTGCGCCAGGTGTTGATCAATCTATTGGGCAATGCCATCAAATTCACCGCTCACGGCAGCGTGGAGCTTCGGTTGAGCCGTGCGCCCCAGGAGGCGGATACCGTGCTGTTGTCGGTGATCGATACCGGCATCGGCATCGCTCCGGAACAGATCGACATCATTTTCGAGCAGTTCACGCAGGCCGATGCCGGCATCACCCGGCGTTACGGGGGAACCGGTCTCGGATTGGCCATTTCCCGGCGTCTGGTGCAGATGATGGGGGGACGCCTTTGGGCGGAGAGCCGATCCGGCGTGGGCAGTGCTTTCCGGTTCACCCTGCCGGTCCGATGGGGTGAGCTGCCATCGCTTCGATTGGAACCCGAGCAGGATACGCCGATCGATCACGGGCGCAGCTTGAGGATTCTGCTGGCCGAGGATGCCGAGGAGAATCGGATTCTGTTCGAGGCCTATCTGCTGGATTCATCCCATCGTCTGGTGATGGTGAACGATGGGGTCGAGGCGGTGAGCCGGGTTCGGCACGATGCGGAAGGGTTCGACGTGGTGGTGATGGATATCCAGATGCCCAACATGGACGGCTATACCGCGATTCGACACATTCGCGTCTGGGAGCAGGAGAATGGACGCGCCCCTCTGCCGATCATCACCTTGTCGGCCCACGTCCTGGATGGAGAGGTGGAACGAACCCGGGAGGCGGGTGGTTCTCTTTATCTCTCCAAGCCGATCGGCAAGAAGAAGCTGCTGGCGACGTTGCAGCAGGTCGTGCCCCTGGAAAGCGCGTCCGAGAGCGCGACAGGTTGATCCGTGCGGATCGTCATCGCGGGCCTTTCGGCCTCCGGAGCGGATGAGTCCGGAGGCCGAAACCGGATCAAGGGGCTCCATGCGGCTCCTGTTCCGTCTCTTCCCAGCCTGAGATTGGCTCCACGGGCAGGATGATCTCCACCTCCAGGCCGCCGGTGGCGCGGTTGCGGGCGACGAGTTCCCCGCCGTGGTCCCGCACGGCGCAGGTGGCGATGGCCAATCCCAGGCCATGTCCGCCGCTGACGCGATCCCTGGATTCATCGACCCGGAAGAAGGGTTCGGTGATGCGGGGCAGATCCCCTTCGGGGACGCCCGGTCCGCCATCTTGCACCACGATATGGGCCTTTTCCCCCTGGCGAAGCAATTGCAGCGTTACCTGGGCTCCCGCAGGGGTGTGACGCATGGCGTTGCGGACTACGTTCTCCACCGCCGAATGGATCGCCGCCCCATCGGCCCACATCAGGGCCGGATCCTGCCGCTGGATGATCAGGGAGGAGTCGGAGCCGCTGTTTTCGAAGCGGGCATCCGCGATCACCGCTTCCACCAGGGCGCCCAGATCCACCAGGGTATCCTTGGGCACCTGATTGGGCTCCTCGGGGCGGGAAACGCGAATGATCTGACCGATCAGGGCATCGAGCCGATCCAGTTCCAGCGACAGCCGTTCCCAGTGTTCGGCCTGGAGTTCGGAGCTTTCCTGCTCGGCCAGTCCCAGGGCCACCCGCATGCGGGCCAGGGGCGAGCGCAACTCGTGAGAGACATCCCGCAGCAACCGTTTCTGACTGTGAAACAGCATCTCCAGCCGTTGGGCCATGAAGTTGAAATCACGCGCCAGATCATCCAGTTCATCGGAGATGATCCGGTGAGGAGTCGGCGCGCGGGTGGTCAGATCCCCTTCGGCGAGGCGCAGGGTGGCCCCTTGCAACCGTCGCAACGGTCCGGTGAAGTGTCGCGCCAAAGGAAAGACCACCACGCCGCTGATCAGCAACAGCACCAGGGGGAAAAAGGGATACTCCTGCCAGATCAGCGACCAGGGCGATTCCAGGCGGGTCAGGGAGACTCGATAGAGCTTGCCCTCGGGCGAGCGCGCTTCGAGGGCGACATGAGGCGGAGGCTCCCCGTTGCGGAACCGGTCGCGAAGAAAGCGGGGCGGGGCATTCGGGGGCGGCTCGAAACGCCATTCGGTTCCGGGAGCGGGAGCGAATCCGGGCTCCGGTCGTGGGCCGGGAGCGAATCCGGGCTCTGGAGCGGGGCCGGGTCCGGGTGCAAAACCGGAGGTGAAACCCGTATCGTTTTTCGGTCCGGGTCAGAAGCCGGTGGTGAATCCCGGCCCGGTTCCGGGGACCAAGAGCGCGTCCGGGCCGGGAGCGGATCCGGGGCCGGGTCTGAAACCGAATCCGGCTCCCGGTCGGCCCTCGGCTTCGGACCGGGGCCGAAAGCGCAGATGGCCGGGAACGGGACGACCCAGAATCTCTCCGGATGAGTCGAACACCAGAATCTCATCCCGCTCGGGCGCGGTGGCGAGATGGCTTTTGGTGGCCTCGACGCCTTTGGTTTCGATCCGCGTGACGATATCGCGCCGGAGTTGCAGTTTCGCCTCCAGATTGGCTTCCAGCAGGGGGTCGAGCAGGTCGCGCAGATAGTGCCCGCCCCAAAAGAATCCCCCGCCGAGCAGGGAGACCGTCAGCCAGAAGGAGAGAAACAGCTTGAGAAAAAAACGCATGATTTCAGGACTCCGGGGGTGCGGTGAGTTGATAGCCTCCGCCACGAATGGTGACGATGCGGGCCGAGCCATCCTCGGACGGGCCGAGTTTGCGGCGCAGATTGCTGATGTGCAGGTCCACGCTGCGGTCGTAGCTGGTCAGATCCCGTCCCAGCCCCTGCCGACACACATGCTCCTTGGAAACCACCTCTCCCGCGTGACGCATCAGAATCTGCAACAGATTGAATTCGGCTCCGGTCAGCTCCACCGGCTGGCCGTTGATCTGAATGGAGCGTGAACCGGGATGCAGAATGATGGAATCGACCCGCAACGTGGTCTGATCCGCCTTGACCGGACCTCTCCGCAGCACCGCCCGCAGACGGGCCACCAGCACCTTCGGATTGCAGGGTTTGGTCAGATAGTCGTCGGCTCCGATTTCCAGACCCAGGATGCTGTCCACATCCTCGCCGCGCGCGGTAAGCATCAATACCGGAGTGTTCTTGCGGGTCCGCAGGCGGCGCAGCAGCTCGAAACCGTTCAGGCCCGGCATCATCACATCCAGGATCAGGGCGTCGAAGGACTCTTTCAGAGCCAGTTTCAGGCCCGCATCCCCGTCGTGACGACACTGACATTCAAACCCCTCGGCCTGAAGATAACGGGTCATCATCAGGCACAATTCGCGATCATCATCGATCAACAGCAGACGGATCATGGAAAACTCCATCAATCATATCGGGTAGAGAGGCCTTTCCATCGATTATTGTAATCCTGGGCCTCGGGATGGGAAGTAAACTTTACACTTCTTGACTCTCTTTGGACACATCCTTACAGCAAACCGGCGTAGGATCTTCAACCGTGATGTGGATGCATCGCATCGGTCCGGATGCGTAACAACCTCAAAGGTTCTTCAACGGAGAATGCAACATGAATGCAATTTCGATGGGTGGCACGATGGGCATGGGCGGCATGATGGGCGGCGCGGGTGGCATGAGAGGCGCGGGCCCCATGGGCAAACCCCCAACGGCGGCCTCCATGATGAGCAAAATGGATCAGAACGAGGATGGCTATCTCGACACCAGCGAAGCGCAGGGCCCCTTGTCGGATTAGTTCTCCACCACCGATTCCGACAGCGATGGCAAAATCTCCAGCGAAGAGCTGGAAACCGCCATGGAGACTTTCCGCAACGAGATCAAGGCCAAGACCGGCGGCGGCATGGGGATGGGCATGGCGCCTCCTCCCAAGCCTCCGTCGGCGGAGGATATGATCTCGCAGATGGATCAGGACGATGATGGTCTGATCTCCACCGACGAAGCCGAAGGCCTCCTGGCCGAACGCTTCGAGAAAGCCGATACCAATCAGGATGGCAAGGTGGATCAGGCCGAGTTGCAGGCGGATATGGAAGCGTCCCGCGCCGAGGGACATCAACCCCCTCCCGGCGGCATGGGTGGCGAGTCCACCTCCACGGCCCAATCCCTCATCGATATGATCGATCAGGATGGCAACGGAGAGATCGGCAGCGATGAACTGCAACTGCTGCTCGATGCGATGCAGTCGGATCAAAACAGCGATTCCAACGCCTCCGCGTCGGATCTCGCCTCTTCGGCGACCCCCTTTGGTCTGGTTCAGTATATGCTCGCCGCGCAGAGTCGTCAGTCGGGCAACGATACCCAGAACGCGGCCCTCAGTCTCACCGCGTAACGGCGGATCGGGTCAAAGCTTCTTTTCGATCGCCTCCTCTTTCGTTCCTCCACCCCGGAACGAAAGAGGAGCCCCTCCGTCAACAAAATCTCCGCGCTTCGTTCGATCTTTTGCGCCCTGCGTCAAAATAATCTTCAGTTCCCGATGAATTCCGCCGATAAACGAAGCAGCGACAGAAATGATCGATACTGAACATCGTTAATCGCAGGTATCACGCGGGAACAGAAACATGTCCCTGACCATCAATACCAACATGGCCGCCTTGCAGGCCCGGCGATCCATGGATCTGCACACCGCCTCTCTGGGCAAGGCCATGGGTCGGCTCGCCTCGGGATCGCGGGTGCAGAGCGCGTCCGATGACGCGGCGGGCCTGACGATCATCAATCGCATGAACGCGCAAATTCGCGGCACCAATGCCGCGATGCGCAATGTCAACGATGCCATCTCCATGACCCAGGTGGCCGATGGGGCTCTCGAAGCCACCACCGACGCCTTGCAGCGGGTGCGGGAGCTGGCGGTGCAGGCCGCCAACGATACCCTGGGCTCCACCGATCGGGTCAACCTCAGCGAGGAGAAGGATCAACTGATCTCCGAGATTCAGCGCATCGCGGCCCAGACCACCTTCAACAGCACCTCGCTGTTGAACGGCATCTCCAACGATGCCTATTTTCAGCAGCAGGGGGGCACCACGGGCGGTTCCCGCACCTCGTATGAGGCCACCTTCCAGATCGGTGCCGATGCCGGAATCACCTTGGTGGTGCGGATGAATCTGGCCCATGTGAGCGCGCTCGGACTCGGCAACGAGGGCAGTCTCACCTCGATGCTCACCCGCGACGGAGCCAGTGCCCTCATCGAACGGGTCGATAACGCCCTGGATTCGGTGGCCGAAATCCGTGCCACTTTGGGCGCGGTGCAGAATCGGTTCGAAGCGGTTCTG
>JADGBU010000058.1:10671-18526 GCA_015231295.1 Magnetococcales bacterium
GGATGCGGATATCGCCGTGGAAACGGCCCGCATGACCCGGGAAAGTATTCTGCAACAGGCGGGCATGGCGATTCTGGCCCAGGCCAATCAGCAACCCCAGATTGCATTGCGACTCTTGAGTTGATGTTGCCTCCAGATTTTCACCGGGGGTGGCGATCGCCCCCCGGCCCCCGCAGTGATGATTCCGACGGTTGGAGTGGATCGACCTGCCGATTGGAGCAGTATGTTGGCAGTGAAATTGCTTAGAGCAGAATGGTCGCCACCATCACGGGAGTATCACCCATGCAAGCCATCGAAATTCAAGCCGATATCACCCCGGAAGGGCACATCTGCCTCCCGTCTCCCTTGCGCAGCCTCTACGGACGACAGGCCCGACTGATTCTGCTGGTCGATGAAATCGCCTCGGTGGGAGAGGCGGTGGCCAAGGATCCGCTCCAGGTCGTTCAGGGATCGCTCCGGGATGACCCGGACGGCGGAGACTCCGTGATGCAGGAGATGGATAAGGTGTGGAACGCCTGGCAGTCGCTCACCGGCGAAACCCAGGAGGCGCATCCCTTTCCCCAGGAAACCATGGTGGAAAAAATCATGGCCGCTCTGCCTCGGGTGATCGCCATCTACGCCATGGGCGATCGCATCGAAAAGGGCTCGGGCACCATGGGGGCTCCCCTGGAACTGGCCATCCTGATGGAAGGGGAAGCCGATCCGGTGACGTTGTGGTCCTTGTCCATGGAACTTTCCAGGGTCGCCGATTGCCGGGTGGAACTGCTCGATCTGCGGGTTTCCTCCACTCAGATTCAGTATCAGGTGGTGACGACGGCGGAAAGATGGTGGATCTCCAATCCCCAGGCCGGCCTGTTCGAATGCTTCGTGTTGAGTGAAAAAACTGCCCTCGAAGAGTCGCGGGCCGATCTGCTGGCCGGATTGCGTCCCGAGGCGAGAGCGCACTGTAATCAGGATTGCGCGTCGGATTGATCCTCCGTCGAGGGGGTTCGGGGGGGGGCATTCTCTTCCGCCGCCCGTTTGAGGCGTTTCTCCTCCATGCGACTTTGCCATTGCAACGAGGAGAGATGCCGCTTCTCCTGATTGCACTCCATGCAGGCGGGCACGCAATTGCCTCGGGTGGTGCGACCGCCCCGGATCAGCGGCACCACATGATCCATGGTCAACGCGCCCGGATGACAGCGCGCCCCGCAATAGTGACACCTCCCCTGTCCGGTCTGTCCCTTCAACCACGCCGAACGCTTCAGCTCCTTGGCCTTGAGTCGTTCCCGTTGCGTCACCTCCGGGTCCGCCGCGATGAACAGATCGTCGATGCTCATGGTTCCAGATACTTTCGATAAAGAGGAATGACCTGCTGGAATCGTCCTTCCAGGGCCGGAATGATGCCTTCGTTCAGGGCGTGACAGAGCCGTTCCAGTCGCAGCCGGACCCGTTCATCCGGGCCGATGCGGTTTTCGGAGCGGTCGTGCAGCAGCCGCAGCCGGTTTTCGGTGAAACGATAGAGCCCGTAGGCCTCTTCGAGGGTCTGGCTCTCCTGCGGCGTGAGAATGCCGGTTCTGGCCAGTGCCCGCAAGGCGTGGGGCAGATTGGAACGCACGATCGAAGGATGCTCGGCGGCATGGGCCAGAATCAGATACTGCACCAGAAACTCGATATCGACAATGCCGCCCCGACTCTGTTTGATGTCGATCCAGCCGGGGGGCGGGGCTTTTTCTTCCAGGATGCGCAGACGCATGGAGGAGACTTCGCGGCGCACGGTCTCCCCATCGTGACCACGGGCGAAGATGGCGGCGATGGTTTGATTCAGTTCGGCGATGAAGGCCGCGTCACCGGCCACGGGTCGGGCGCGGGTCAAGGCCTGATGCTCCCAGATCCAGGCCTCTTGGGTCTGATAGTGGAAAAAGGAGTCCAGAGAGGTCACGACCGGTCCCGATTTGCCCGAAGGGCGCAGTCGCATATCGAGTTCGTAGAGTTTGCCGGCGCGGGTGAGGGTGGTGATGGCGGTGATGACCCGCTGGCCGAGTCGGGTGAAAAAGAGCGTATTGGAGAGCGAATGGTGGGGATGATCGGTGCGTTGATCCTCCCCCCGGCTGCCGTGAATGAAGATCAGATCCAGATCCGAGGCGAATCCAAGCTCTTTGCCGCCGAGCTTGCCCATGGCGAGAATCGCGAACGAGGCTTCGTGACGCACTCCCTGATCATCGGTCCAGCCGGGGGTGCCGTGTCGCGCCTTGAGTTCCAGCATGGCGTCCGCCAGGATGCGATTCAGGATCACCTCGGCCAGCAGCGACAGACCGGTCGTGACCTCTTCCGGCTCCGCCAGTCCGGAGAGATCCCGAATGCCGAGGCGCAGCGTTTCGACATTCTTGAATTCGCGAACGATCTGCAATCCCTCTTCGGGATCGCGGGCCCGGTCCATGGCCTGATCCAGATCCCGGATCAGATCGCTGCGATTGCGGAACCGTTCCAGAAAATCGGTGGTCACCAGCCCATCCATCAACTCGGGGTGATGGATCAGAAAGCGGGACAACAGGCCGGAGGTGCCGAACAGGCGGATCAGCAGTTTGAGCACCGGCGGATTTTCTTTCAGCAGGGCCAGATAGTTGACCCGATGTCCCAATCCCCGCAGAAAGGCTTCGGCGTGCTGCAGGGCCAGATCCTGATCCGGAGCCACCAGCACCTCGGCCAGCAGCGGCACCGCGATGCGACCGAACCATTGACGCGCGGCTTCGGTCACGCGGGTGGTGCCGGAGCCATCCCGCAACATGGTGATCAACCCCAACGCCTGCCGGGGATTTTCGAATCCGGCCCGTTGAATCGCCTCCAGTGATCCTTCCTCGTCGGCGTGATCGTTGAGCAGGGCCAGCACCACCGGATCGGGACGATCCACATCGACCCGTTCCCCCTCGAAGAAGAGGTGGCCATAGATTTCGTGGACCGCCTCCACCACCTGTCGCAGGCGGACGCGGAACGGTTCCGCCTCGGCGAATCCCATGCGACGGGCCAGAGCCAGAAAGGCTTCCGGCTCTTCGGGAAGGGAGTGGGTCTGGCGTTCCCGTTCGATCTGGAGCCGGTGTTCGACGGTGCGCAGAAAGCGATAATGAGCGATCAGGGTTTCGGCGGTCTGTTGGGGGAGCAGATTGGCTTCCACCAGTTTGGCCAACACCTGTTCCGTGGCCCGATGACGCAGTTGACGACTCTTGCCCCCATGGATCAACTGCTGACACTGCACGAAAAATTCGATTTCCCGAATGCCGCCGTAACCGAGCTTGACGTTGCGGTGATAATCCTGACGGGCGGTGATTTTCTGATCGATGCTGCGTTTCATCTCCCGGATGGCGTCCAGGGCGGCGAAGTCCAGATAGCGACGATAGACGAAGGGTTGCAGCGTGTGCAGAAACTGTTCGCCCATGGCCAGATCCCCGGCCACGGGACGGGCCTTGATCATCGCGGCCCGTTCCCAGGTGCGGCCCCAGGATTCGTAGTAGATCTCCGCCGAGCGGCGCGACAGGGTGAGATCTCCGCTCTCCCCTTCGGGTCGCAGGCGCAGATCGATGCGAAACACCATGCCATCGGCGGTGGATTCTCCGAGCAGGCGGATCAGTTCCCGGCCCAGCCGATTGAAATACTCCTTGATGGAGAGGGGACGCCGACCATCGCACCCCCCGTGATCGTCGTCGTAGAGGTAGATCAGGTCGATATCCGAGGAGAAATTCAGCTCACCGGCTCCCAGTTTGCCCATGCCCAGAATCACGAAGCGGGCCGGATGTCGTCCCTCTTCTTCGGTCTGGGTCATGGGCGCGCCGTGGGTGGCGGACAACCAGCGGTCGAGCCAGCGATATCCCGCCTCCAGGCTGGCGTCGGCCAGGGCGGAAAGTCCCCAGGTGGTATCGTGCAGCGAGGCCTCGCCGGAAAGATCCCGCAGGCCGATGCCCAAAAAGGTCCGATGCTTGTGACGACGCAGCATGGCGGAGGCTTCGTTGCGGGACTCCGTGGTCAGCACCGCCTGAACCAGACCCCGATTCCAGGCCACCGGATCCGAATCGAGATATTCATCTTCGAGGAACTCCGGCCATTTGGCCATCACATGGGCGAGATAGGGACTGTTGCCCCAGGCCAGCACCAGACGCCGCCGCCAGATCGGATCCGCAAGACGTTGCGTCAGCACGCGCAGGGCTTCGGGTCGCAGGGCGGCGTGGCTCTGGACGAAATCGTTCAGGCGACCAATGGCCGGTTCGGGTTCGGCGGTGGTGGCCGCCAGGGCGAGAATGTCGGCCCGAACGGCATCGTCGAGGGTCAGGAGGGGTGAAATGATCAATCCGATTGGCTCCCGGTGATGGTCTTGGGGTTTCAGGCCCGGACGACGGCGGCACGCACGAAAACCCAGCGTCCGGCGTCGGAAAGCGCCTCGCGGAAACGATAGCCCCCTTCCGTGAATCGCTGCAAGGGTTCCGGGGTGGTGAGCCGATGGGTGATCAGATGACGCGCCATGGCCCCTCGGGCTTTTTTGGCCATCAAGCCGATCACCTTCAGCCCTTCGGGTCGCGTTTCCAGGAACACCGGGGTCAGCAGGGGCACCCCCGGCACTGCTTTGATATACTCCTCGGAGGCCAGATGGATCACCGTGGGATTTTCGTGCCGGGCCACCTGTTCGCTGATGGCCCGGGAGAGTCGCGTGCCCCAAAAGGCGTAGAGATCCTTGCCCTCGGGATTGGTGAGACGGGTGGACATCTCCAATCGATAGGGCTGAATCCGGTCCAGAGGGCGCAGCAGGCCATACAATCCGGTGAGAATCCGCAGATGCTCTTGGGCGAAGTGCCAATCCTCCCGGCTCCAGGAGTCCACGTCGAGGCCGTCGTAGGTGTCGCCCCGGTAGAGTTCGGCGGCGAATTTGGCGTTGGGTGGATTTTCGTCGCAGCGGAAGGCCTGAAACCGCTCCCTGTTGAGTTTGGCCAGGGCCGGGCTGAGGGACATTTGTTGCGCCAACGCCTCGGCGGAAAAGGTTTTGAGCTGCGTCGCCAATCGATTCGCCTGCTCGATGAATTCGGGACGGCTGCCGGAAAGCTCCAGCCGGGAGGGGTTTGTGTCCAGGGTCTTGGCGGGGGAGATCAGGGCAAGCATGGTCGTGGCTTCCGGGTGTGGACAAAAAGGGAGGCGTGGCGATTTCCGGGTGACGAATGGAGATGACGCGGAAAGTGTGCAAGAACCCGTCGCGGGAATCAAGCGTTGCCGCGTGGCGCGCCGGGAATCGAGGGGAAAACGATGTCCGCCCGACCAATTTGACAGGGATCCCCTTTGTTCGTATGATTTTCGTTCCGTGGGCCGGATTCGCAGGGGGGCCGATCCGGCGGCAGGGGGATCGCGGGGGGTGATCCGGTAGTTCGGGAGGTTTTTCACGCAACGGAAACACGACGGATGGTCGAGGAGAGCTTATGAAAACCCTTGGAAAAATAGTGCTGGCCGGTCTGTGCGCGGCCCATGTCACCGCCTGGTCGCCAGCCGAAGCCGGAGAACAGGGCCATTATGTTCACGGCGTGGAGGGGATCAAGGCGGCGAGTCTGCCTCCTCCCGGCCTCTACTGGCGGTGGTACAACGTGATGTATCAATCCACCAGCCTGCGGAATCCGAGTGGCGACAAGGTGCCGGTGGGTCTGGATCTGGATGTCTTCGCCTCGGTCAACCGGTTGATCTGGATGACCCCCCACAAGTTTCTCGGGGCCGATTACGGCATGGATATTCTGGTTCCTCTGGTGAATACCGATCTGGATCTGAACAACGTCGGCGTGGAGTTCGACAAGTTCGGCCTCGGGGATATCGCCATCGAACCGTTGCTGCTCGCCTGGCACGGAGCCAATTGGGATCTCTCCACGGCGCTTGGGCTTTATCTGCCCACCGGCAGTTACAGCGTCACCAATCCGGCCTCTCCGGGCCGGGATTTCTACACCACCCTGTTCACCCTGGGTGGCACCTGGTATCCCGATGCGCAGAAGGCCTGGTCGCTCTCCTTGCTGAGCCGCTACGAAATCCACTCCGAAAAGGAGGATACCGATGTCCGTCTCGGGGATGATTTTCACTTCGAGTGGGGGGTGGGTCATCAAGTGACCGATCTGGTGGAGGTCGGAGTCGCCGGTTACGCCCAGTGGCAGTTGACCGATGACCGGGGCGCGAACGTCACCTGGAATCCCAACGATCATGATCGGGTGTTCGGCATCGGGCCGGAAGTGATCACGGCCATCCCGGCTCTGAAAATGTCTTTGTCGATGCGGGGCGCGCTGGAGTTCGGCGCGGAGGACCGTCCCCAGGGATCGATCCTGACGGTCACGATGACCAAGCCTCTGTGAGCGCATCCGGAGGCCGGAGCGCGTCTCCGGTCTCCGGGCCGTTGTGTCGTCGAGAGCCCCCCAAGGGCTTCGTCTCCTGGACCCCGATCGTGTTGTGGTGGCGGATTTTGGCGTACTATACGAAAAGCTCACAACTTTGGGAAACTTTTCGCAATTTGTTCAGCGCGTCTTCGAATTCGTACTGCTCGACCATGCGTTTGATCTGTCCCGCCTCTTCACTCATGCCCATCATGCGGAGTTTTTCCACCACTCCGGAAACCTTGCTGCCGGCGGTGGAGTCGTACTCTTCCAGCAGTTGAGTCAATTCGCGCATTTCCTGGATCAGGGTCAGACGATCCACCTGGTGGAGTTCCGGGGTGCGGGGCGTGCCCGGAGAGCGGTTCAGTTCACCGATCACCGCATCGATGGCGGCCAGCAGGGCTTGATGGGTCTGTTTCAGCGTTTCCAACGCCGGGGAGAGGAGCGATTGAGCACCGTTCTGACGCAGAAGCATTTCCACCGCCTTGGCCTGTTCCGCCAGGGTCGTGGCACCCATGTTCCCTGCCACTCCCTTGAGCGTATGGAGTTCCCGGATCGCGGTGTTGCGATCATTCTGCCGCAACGCGGTCTCCAGACGCGACAGAAACGGATCCTGGCTCTCCCGGAAACGACAGATCATCCGACGCAACAGATTGACGCTCCCACCCATGCGTCGCAGGGCCTGCGTGAGTTCCAGACCGGGAATCTCCGGCATGCTCGTCGGTTGGAGAGCGGATGCGGTTTCCGGGGGTATCTCTTCGGGTGGGAGTTCCGGGGTGTCGGCGTCGGGCCTCTCCGTGACGCTCTCCTTGCCCGGACACACCTCGAAGCGCACGGAAAACGAAAAGCGACTGCCCACACCGGGTCGGCTTTCCACCTCGATCTCGCCCCCCATCAACGCCACCAACCGACGGCTGATGCTCAATCCCAATCCGGTGCCGCCATATTTGCGTGAGGTGGAGCTGTCGCCCTGGGAGAAGGCGTGGAACAGTTTGCCCATCTGTTCCGGGGTCATGCCGATCCCGGTATCGGTGACGGAAAAGAGCAGTCGCACCCCATCCGTCTCCTCGTGACTCTTTTCGACCCCGAGACTCACCCGACCTTTTTCGGTGAATTTGATCGCGTTGTTGACCAGATTGGTCAACACCTGATCCAGACGCACGCCATCGCCGATCAGGGCGTCCGGCACGCCCGGCGCAATCTGGAAGAGCAACGCCACCTCTTTTTCCCGCGCCTTGCTCCCCATCCGATCCGACAGATGATTCAGCACCGATTGCAAGGAGAAGTCGGTTTTCTCCACCTGCATCTTGCCCGCTTCGATCTTGGAGAAGTCGAGGATGTCGTTGATGATGCCCAAAAGGCTTCTCGCCGCGCTATCCACTTTTTGGACATAGTTGCGCTGACGCTCGTTCAGATCGGTCCGCAACGCCAGATGGGTCATGCCGATGATGGCATTCATCGGGGTTCGGATTTCGTGGCTCATGTTGGCCAGAAAG
>JADGBU010000059.1:0-12363 GCA_015231295.1 Magnetococcales bacterium
TAAGCTCCTTTGCGCCGATGATACTTCGTCTCAAGACGCGGGAAAGTAGGACACCGCCAGGAAGTTTTTTACGAGGGTTCCGGTCGAAGCAGTTGCGCGGCGAAAGTCAGGCGCGATGCTTCGACCGGACCCGGTTCACACCGAGGGAATCCAACGATCCATGAAAACCTTTACGCCCTCATCCAAGGAAATCGTCAACGACTGGATCTTGATCGACGCCTCTGACAAGGTGCTTGGTCGTGTGGCCAGTCTGGCTGCCCATCGTCTGCGGGGCAAGCACAAACCAACCTTCGCGCCTCATATGGACGTTGGCGATTTTGTTGTGATCATCAATGCCGACAAGGTCCGCCTGACCGGCTCCAAGATGGAAGACAAGCAGTATTATCGCCATAGCGGTTATCCGGGTGGTCTCAAAACCACCAACGCCGCCACGATTCTGGGTGGAAAATACCCGGAACGGGTGCTGGAAGCCGCCATCGTCGGCATGCTGCCCAAGAATATATTGGGTCGTCAGTTGGGACGCAAACTCAAAATCTACTCCGGAGCGAATCATCCCCACGCGGGCCAAAAACCCGTCGAAGTGGCTGCGGAATGATGAAACGCTTGACAGTTTAACGCGAGGATGGATCAGATCATGTCATTGACCAACGCCACATATGCCACGGGAAGACGCAAGGAAGCGGTCGCCAGGGTTTGGATTCAGCCGGGTGCCGGCAATTTCATCATCAACAAAACCGGTATCGATCAATATTTCGATCGCGCCGGATTGCGTATCCTGGCCCGTCAGCCCTTCGTCGTGACCCAGACCGATGACCGCTTCGATGTCACGGTCAATATTTGCGGCGGTGGCGTTTCCGGTCAGGCGGGAGCCATCAAACATGGTGTGGCCCGCGCTCTGGTCGCGTATGATCCGGCCTTCCGCGCCGTCTTGAAAAAGGGTGGCTTCCTGACCCGGGACTCCCGTTCCGTGGAACGCAAAAAATATGGCCATCACAAGGCGCGCAAGAGCACGCAATACTCGAAGCGTTGATCGCTTGCCGGTCAAGAGTCGGAAAATCGGGTGGGGAGGCGTGTTCAACGCCTCCCTTTTTTATTGGCTCCATTTGTCTTGGAAAGCTGCCTGGAGTCGGCCATGACGTTTGATGTGGGCATCTTCGGGGCCAGTGGCTACACGGGGGGAGAGCTGGTCCGCCTGTTGGCGCGTCACCCCAAGGCGCGCATCGCTTTTGTCACCTCGGAACGCTATGCCGGTCGTCCCTTGTCCGAGGTCTTTCCCCATCTGGGCGCGTTGCCGGAGCTGATCTGTCGCCCCTTGACCGATTTTACCGCCTCGGTCGAGTGCGATGTGGCGTTCTGTGCCTTGCCGCATCTCACCTCCATGGACGCGGTGCCCGAACTGCTCGATCAGGGGGCGAAGGTGGTGGATCTCTCCGCCGACTTCCGCCTCCGCGATGCGGAGGTGTTCCGCACCTGGTACGGCGAGGAGCACCGCGCCGAAGATCTGCTGGAGTCCGCCGTCTACGGATTGCCGGAACTCGGCAACCGCGACGCCATCCGCAAGGCCCGGCTCATCGCCAATCCCGGCTGTTATCCCACCTCGATCCTGCTGGCCCTGGCCCCCCTCCTGAAAGAAAATGTGATCGAACGGGAAAGCCTGGTCATCGACAGCAAATCCGGCGTCAGTGGCGCGGGTCGCTCGGCGGCTCAGGGCTCTCTGTTCTCCGAGGTGGCGGAAGGCTTCCGCGCCTACAAGACCACCGGCCATCGCCACACCCCGGAGATCGAACAGGAGCTCTCCTTGTTGGCGGGAGCCCCGGTGCGGGTCCGTTTCTCGCCCCATCTGATCCCGCAAAGCCGGGGCATCCTCTCCACCTGTTATGTCCGTCCCCGGCTGCCCCTGACCCAGAAAGAGTGGCGGGAATTGCTGGCCACCCACTATCAGCACGAGCCCTTTGTGCAGGTGCTGCCGATCGGTCACTATCCCTCCACTAATCAGGTGCGGGGCTCCAATCACGCGGTGTTGGCCGTGGCGTTGGATGAACGAACCGGATGGCTGGTGGTGATGTCGGTGATCGACAACCTGGTCAAGGGAGCCTCGGGCCAGGCGGTACAGAATATGAACCTCCTGATGGGGGTGGAAGAATCGGCTGGTCTGGAGCAGTTGCCGCTCTTTCCGTGATCACCGATGGAGGGCCGGATTGGATTTGCTTGCCATGCGGGGAAAAGTCTGCTAACAAGCTTTACTTTCCGGTGGAAATCCGGTTTAGTCTTTGGTACAGGAACCAATCAGAGGAGTTTTTCAAATGGCATTGATCATCAGTGAGGATTGCACGAACTGCGACGTGTGTTTGCCCGAGTGTCCCAACGAGGCGATCTCCGACGGTTCTGATGTGGATCGCGACATCTATTTCATTCACCCCGACCTCTGCACCGAGTGCGTTGGCGCGTTCGACGAGCCCCAGTGCGTCGAGGTCTGCCCGGTGGAATGCATCGAGCCCGACCCGGATCACGAAGAGTCCAAAGAAGCCCTGCAAGCCAAGTACGACGCCATTCACAATAGCTGATATGGCATTGGTGACGCCTTGACCCTCGCCTGTCTGGAGAGGGGACAGGGGTCGCGGGAGGGAGAAAGGGGCGTATCCGGATCGTATGCGCCCCTTTTTTCATGACAAGGCGGCAAGAGATGGGGTTGTTTGCACGGCTGGAGGGGACGCGATGCCTCATGGCATGACAGGATTTGCCAGTGGAGAGGCCTTGTTTGGCGATGTGCGGATCGGCTGGCGGATCAAGTCGGTCAACCATCGTTCGTTGGATTTGTCGATCCGCATGCCCGATGGCTGCGAATCCCTGGAGTTGCAGGTGGCAAGGCGACTTCGGGAGCGGTTTGCGCGCGGGCATCTGGAGTGTCAGTTCACGGTGGGCATGGATGCCCGTGCCGAACGACGGGTGGAGCTCGATGAACCGTTGCTCAAGGCCCTGTTGGAGCTCGAACGGCGGGTGCGGGAGCATCCGGACGGGGCCGGACGGGAACCGCTGAGCCTGGATCGTCTGCTCTCCTGGCCGGGGATCACCCGCGAGCGTCGGCTGGTGGATGAGTTGATGACCGAAGCCGGTCAAGAGGCGGTGCTGGGCGTGCTCGACGGGGTGTGCCAGCAACTGAACCGGGTCCGGCAGGATGAAGGAACGGCCCTGGTCGGGGTGATGCGTCGTCTGCTGGATGAACTTTCGGCCCGCCTGAACGAGGTGATCAGCGCGTTGCCGGGCGTGCGGGACTCCCTGGAAAAACGGTTGCACGAACGGGTCGAAGCCTATGTGGGCAGCCGGGCGGGCATGGATGAAGGACTGGCGCGGGAACTGGCCTATCTGTTCAACCGGGTGGATGTGGCCGAAGAGGTGGATCGTCTGGGGGTCCATCTGCGGGAGATGAACACTCTGCTGGCCGGAGCGCAGCCGGTCGGGTTGCGGCTGGACTTTTTGTGTCAGGAGTTGAACCGCGAAGCGAATACGTTGTGCTCCAAGGCGCAGGATCGGGAGCTCTCCCGGCTGGGCGTGGAGATCAAGGTGATCGTGGAACAGTTGCGGGAACAGGCGCGGAATCTGGAATGACGACCTCTTCGGATAAAGGATTTTTGCTGATCCTCTCCGCCCCGTCGGGAGCGGGCAAGAGTACCCTGGCGCGCTTCCTGAAAGAGCGTCAGAGCGGATTGTTGACTTCGGTTTCCACCACCACCCGCGCGCCGCGTCCCGGTGAACGGGAGGGGGAGGCCTATTTTTTCGTCGATCTGGATACCTTCCGCCGACAGCAGGAGGAGGGGGCGTTTCTGGAGTCGGCGGAGGTGTTCGGCAACTGCTATGGCACCTCCCGGGCCTTCGTCGAAGCGGCATTGGGCCGTGGGCTGGTGGTGACTCTGGATATCGATTGGCAGGGTGCTCGCCAGGTTCGAGGCAACCTGGGGGCCGAAGATGTGGTCAGTGTATTCATCATGCCGCCAACCTGTGATCATCTGAGTGACCGGTTGCGGTCGCGGGGACAGGACAGCCCCGAGGTGATCGCGCGGCGTATGAGTGCGGCAGCGGCGGAAGTCTCCCATTGGGACGAGTATGACTATGTTGTGATCAACGACGATCTGGAGCGGGCCGGTGCGGAACTGGTGGCCATCGTGAGCGCGGAGCGGTTGAAGCGTTCCCGGATCGAAAGTCGTCTTCGTGGGATTTTGGAGACATTCGGTTTGTGATTGAAATGTTCCATTGCGTAGGTGGAGGATTGAGAGCATGGCTCGGGTAACGGTGGAAGATTGTCTGAATCATGTGGGCAACCGGTTTGATCTGGTGATCCTGGCGGCCAAGCGTGCGCGTCAATTGACAGCGGGCGGGGAGTCCTCCTTGCCCAGGGAGAATGACAAGAATACGGTGCTGGCGTTGCGCGAGATCGCAGCCGGTATGGTGGACCTGGAAAAATTGATGGAAGAAGAAGAGAAGTTGATGGTCCAGGAGCCCGAAGAGGAGCTGTTGCTGGTTCCGGAGGAGACTTTGGCCATGGCGCGTTCTCTGGTCGGGGATGACGACGATGACACGAGCGGCGATGGCGACGAAGACGAGGAAAATATCGACGGCGAAGACGATCTCGATCTGCTGGCCTCGGCCATGGATGTGCTCGGCGACGATGACGACGATCTGGATCCGGACTCCGATGCCCGCGCCTTGATGGCCGAAGAGATTCGGATTCCGGGCGTGGACGAGGAGCGGTACTCCGGTCTGGGATCGGTGGATGGCATGATGATCGATGAGGATGATCGCTGACAGTTGGCAGGTGGGATGGACCCCTTGAGCCTGAGGGCCAAAAGGTGGGAGAAGCGTGAACGGCGAACAGTGGGCGGTGTTGGTGGACCGGATTCTGGGATATCATCCGGGCGCTGATCAGGCGCTGCTGGAGCGTTTGCGGCTTTTTTTGTCGAGTGTATCGGATCATGACCGGATTGCCTGCCGGGTCGGGGAGCTGGATACCCCTTACGAACCCTTGGCCGTGGCAGGGATTCTGGTCGATCTGCGTCTGGATGTGGCTTCGATCGCCGCCGGTCTGCTGGTGGATGCCCTCTCCGCAGGCTGGACGGATCTGCAACGGATTCGGGATGATTTCGGCGAAGATGTCGCCTTTCTGGTGGAGCGCGTCTCCCGGATTTCGTTGCTCCCCTCCCGTCCGAAAAATACCTCCCAGGCCGAAGAGTTCCGCAAGATGATCCTGTCCATGGCCAAGGACATCCGGGTCATTCTGGTTCGTCTGGCCATCTGCGTCTGGCGTATGCGGCATCTTTCGGCCCGCGCTCCGGCTCCGCTGCCGGTTCCCCGACAAGCCATTCAGGATATCGTCGAGATTCAGGCTCCGATCGCCCATCGACTGGGCATCTACTGGATCAAGAATGAACTGGAAGATCTCGCCTTCCGTCTGCTGGATTTCGAAGCCTACGAGTCCCTGAAA
The DNA here is from genome assembly GCA_015231295.1 of Magnetococcales bacterium. GTDB lineage: Bacteria > Pseudomonadota > Magnetococcia > Magnetococcales > Magnetaquicoccaceae > Magnetaquiglobus. The sequence goes on from JADGBU010000059.1 coordinate 5,477, forward strand.
AAAGAGGTGCTGAAACGGCGCAAGGGCGGAGCCGATCTGGTGCAGCAGGTGGTGGGACTGCTGAAGAAACATCTGCGCAAGCATGGCATCGCGGGTCAGGTGTTGGGGCGCGAAAAGCATCTGTGGTCGATCCACAACAAACTTTTGCTCAAGAATATCACCCTCGACGAAATGTATGACGTGATCGGTTATCGGATCATCGTCAAGAAAAAGGCCGATTGCTATCGGGTGTTGGGCATGATTCACGGGGAGTTTCCCCCGGTTCCGGGCCGGTTCAAGGATTATATCGCCCTGCCCAAGAGCAATGGCTATCAATCGTTGCATACGGTGGTGATCGGCCCGTTCGGCGAGCGGATCGAAGTGCAGATCCGTAACGAAAAGATGCATCAGGTGGCCGAAAGCGGTGTGGCGGCCCACTGGACCTATAAGGAACGGGGCGGCCTGAGCGCGGAACGTAAACATGCGGCTTCCACGGGCTACGAGTGGTTGCAGCGCATGCTGGAAAATCACAAAAAAGAGGATGACGTCGGCAAGTTCGTCGAAAACGTCAAGATTGACCTCTTTCCCAATGAAATTTATCTGTTCACGCCGGCGGGGGATGTGATCACCTTGCCGGTGGGGGCCACTCCGGTGGATTTCGCCTACGCGGTCCATTCGGAGGTCGGGGATCACTGTCAGGGGGCCAAGGTGAACGGGCGCATGGTGCCGTTGCATACCATGTTGCACACCGGGGATCAGGTGGTGATCCTGACCGCCAAGACCCAGCGTCCCAATGGGGCGTGGTTGCGTTTCGTCGTCACCAGTAGGGCCAAGTATCGCATCAATCGCTGGCTGAAGGTGCAAGAACGGGAACGGGATATCGCCGTCGGGCGCACGATGCTGGAACGGGAAGTGCGCAAGGTGGGACATGGCGTCTCCCTGAACGAAAAATTGCTGCGTCGCTCGGTGGAACTGATGCGTCTGCCGGATGAATCGGAACTGTTGGCCCGGATCGCCCGTTCCCAGATCTCTCCGTTGCAGGTGGCTTTGGCGTTGTTTCCGCCACAGCCCCAGGAGCGGGAACGGGGGATGGATGGGGCCGATGAACCGGTGGTCACGCCGGTCGAGGAGGTCCGGATCAAAACCTTGCCGTCCCGTACCGAAGTCCGGGCGGCCCGCTGTTGTGGTCCCGTTCCTGGCGATCCGATTGTCGGCATCATCACCACGGGTCGTGGCATCGTGATTCATGCGGTGGGATGTCCCAATCTGGCGCCGCTGGTTTCGCAGCCGGAACGGTGGATGGATGATCTGGTCTGGCCCTGCGAGCGGGAGGCCCGTTATCGCACCCGGTTGCGTTTGATGGCGCGCAATCGGCGCGAGATCATCACGCTGGTCACGCAGGCGGTGACGGCGGCCAAGGGCGGAGTGGCGAGCGTGCATGTCTGGGATCGGGATCGGGATCCTTGCGTGTTGATCATGCTGGTGGAGGTCTCCGGAGTGGATGAGCTGAATCAGGCCATGAACAATCTCCGGGGCTTGAAAGAGGTGTTCAACGTGGATCGGATCCGGGGAGGATGATGACAATGACGGAGAGATGTCCAGTAATCAGTTCCGGGGCTCCGGAGGCGATCGGACCGTACAGTCAGGGAGTCCGGGTCGGCGATTGGTTGTATGTGTCGGGGCAGATCCCTTTGGATCCGGCAACCGGACAACTGGTGGCAGGAGACGCGGAAGCTCAGATGGAACGGGTGCTTGCGAGTGTCCGGGCCATTCTGGAAGCGGCGGACATGGGCTTGAACGATGTGGTCAAGGTGACGCTCTACCTGACGGATCTGAATGATTTCGCGGTGATCAACGGGGTGTACGGGCGATATTTCGTCGCGCCTTATCCGGCGCGGGCCACGATCGGGGTTGCGGCCTTGCCGAAAGGCGCGCGGGTGGAGATGGATGCGGTGGCCTGGCGATCCGGGGGGGCGGTCATATGACCCCTCGCGTCTGGTTGCGCGGGTTGGTGGTGCTGGTCGGCGTCGTGAGCGGCAGTGGCGAGGTGTGGGCCGATCTGTTTTGTGTGACCGATTTTGCGGGTCGGCGTTGTTCCTATCACGATGTGGATGCGTGTCGGCGTGCGGCGGGCAGTCAGGGCGGGTGTGACCTCAATCGGGCGGAGTTGGTCAAGCCGATCGGGGCGGCTCCGGTCTGTCTGGTGGAGCAGGGACGCATCGAATGTGTCTACATGGATCGGGCCTCCTGCGAGAAGCGGGCGGCAATCACCCGGACGCTCTGCGTGGAACATACCGTTCTGCTCGATGGATCGATGGTGATTCCGGTTGGCTCGGGGAGCGATGCGGAGCCTCCGAAAGGGGGTTATCTGCCGAGTCCGGGCTATCGGCCTGGGGTCGAGCGGTGAGAGTGGACAACCATTGAAAAAAAAGAGAGGGTCTGGGGGATTCTTCCCCCAGGGTTTTGATTTTTATCGATTTATTCGGTATTTTTTTGCCCTGCAAAACAACTTTGATTTATAATAGGTGAGATTTTATTATTTTTTGATTTTTCCTCTGGTAATAAAAACTTGACAAGATTGAGTGTGTTGTGGAATTCTCCCAGGTGTCTTAATATTATTTGATACTACAGGAGCAAACACACATGGGATCTAATTCAAGCAGTACGGGACAATCTTCAAATACTGAGCCGTGTTTTGTGCAGGAAAAAAATATGAATTATTATTTTGATGATTCTATTAAAGATATTGAATCGCAACTAAGTTGCGCAAGGCAGGGATCGGTTTTTTTGGTATTTGTTGCTATTTTATTATTGGGTGCGACTGGTTATTTTTGCTTCCACTCATACAATGAAACCCAAAAAATGTTTTCGGAGAAAAGTCCACCTTCTGGTGGTAAAGAAGATGTAACCGGCAAGAAGATATCCTCGAATTGCAACGGCGTCGTTAACAATATTGTTAATGGAAAAATTGAAAGTAATGATTGTAAGGATTCGTTTCGCGATGTGAATTCATACAGGAGCACATTGTCAATTTCAGTTTTTGTCCTGGTTGCAATTGTTCAAGTGACCATTGTGTTTGTGTTTGCGTGGTTGCTGCGCTCCAGAATGGAGCATACTAAAAATTTGCAGTTTGAAATTGCAAGTTTGGCCACCAACAAGGCAATATTGCTGAGTGCTGTTTGTTTGCATAAAGAGGATAGTATAAAAAATGCGGTTTCGGTTACATTCAAGGATGGTGCTAAGTTTGTTTTTGATTCTAAATGTGAAAATATATCAACTTTAGAAAAGAAACATTTAGAGAATAGGGTGCGTGATTTGGATACAATGAATGCGCGTCTTTTGGGGAAAATTACAGCACCAAACAGGATTAGTGCTGATGTTACGATAAAATGATTTCTGATAGTTGCGTTAGTCTTTAAGAAGGCTGTTTGGTGATTACAGGTCGAACCACTGAATCACCAAACAGCCTTTGATAATTATCTCATGTGTCTGTGCATTTCCGCGCGCAACTTGAAACGATCCGCTGCCTTGTGTGCTTCGCTCAGGACCAGATACCAGTTATAGGGTGGATAGCTGACATACCTTTTCAGTGGTTCCCAATCCAGGATTCTCTTCAGATAATAATCCCACATGCCTGCGGTATCCTCGGTGAGGATGTTGCCATTCTTGATCAGTAATGCGACCGCTTCCAGATAGTTGATATAGTTGTCCAACTCTTGATGGGTTGTTGTTTGGGCTTTGGTCAGTTTGCCCGGGGCATAGGGATTGTCATCCGAACCATCCACCAGTTTGAGCAGCACTTCCAACTCAGGATCTTCATGTTCAATGCGGGACTGGATGTCCGAGTATTGTTTGGCTTCCAGGAATTTGCATCGCATGTCAAAATCTTTATAAATCATCTCCCTGTGTTTGTTGACAAAATACTCTTTAACGATTTTGATTACAGTGATTGTTCCAATAATTAAAGTGAATGCGTTGAACGAGATTGATAGACTTTGATAGAGACTCTGGTCCATGTTTGGTTCTCCGGAAAGTGGGTTATGGATTGATCGACAACGGGGTTTTGGGGAGTTGCAGACAGCCTTTTTCTTCGAACAATTCGGTGGCCTGTTGCGCTTCGCGGGGGGTGATGAACGGTCCGCTGTAGACGCAGGTCATGATCGTCCGATCGATCGAATAGCGGGTGAACGCAACCGGCCATCTTTTGGCTTTGATGCGTGCCTGACGGCGTTCCACCTCTTCCGGGCTGGCGAAACAGCCATACGAAACCACAAAGCGTGGCGAATCGGCGGACGTGATCGAAGCGGACGTGCCGGGTGGAAGATCGGCCAGAGTCGCTGAACGCGGTGTGTTTTTCCCTCGGGAGGCGAGCGCGGCGTGCCGGGATTTTTGAGCTTTCCTGGCGGAAGCGATCGGTTTGCGGGTTTTGGTCTCCCGGACCCGGTTCGGCTTGACGCGAGAGGCGACGCGCTTTGCTTCGGATGTCGTGGAGAGGCCCCGTTCCGCAGTGCCCGGAAGGGAGGCCGTCGCAGCGGCGGCGGGCAAGGGGGCGACGGGTGCAGCGTTCGCTGTCTTGGGGGCGTTCGCCCCATCGGAGGCCTTGGGAGGCTCGACGCTGGCAGCGACAGCGGCGGTTTGGCTCTGGGCGGCGGCCTCTCCGGTCGGAGTCGGGGTAGAGGGCGGACTATCGGACACGGGTGAACTCAAGACGGAATCCGCCGGAGGTGGGGGACTCTCTTCGGTCACGGCAGGCTTCGATGCGGGGGATGGTTCCGGCTCCGGACTCTCCACGGTCGTGGCGACGACCGGCGTGGAAGGCTCTTTCGCGGGCACTTTCGCCTCGTTCCACGCTCCCAGAAGTTGCGATAATCCGATCACCATCAGCAGAGCCACCCCACCCATCCACCAGCGCGGCAACGCGGGGGGAGGGGGGATTGATTCCGAAACGGTGGGCATCCGCTTGCCGGTGACAATGGCCTCGTGATCGATTCGTTTTTCGACCTCCGCTGCGGAGGCTGACCAACACTCCGAACGCTGCATTCCTTCGGGTTGCGCCGGGGGAATGGAGATCCGCAGGGGTTTGGGCTCGCCGGAGCGGGTTGGATCGGGGGTTGGAATGGAAGGGGGTTCGGGCTCCAGTGGTGGTGCCTGCTCCGGCGTGGATTGGGGAGCGGCCATAAAGCCTTCCATCCGCACCGGTTCCGGTTGGCATGGCGACTCGGGTAACGCTTCCGGCACGGGTTCCGGTTCCGTGATTGGTTCCGGATCGGGGTGAAGCGTGGCTGGTCTCTCCGCCTCGGGCGCGGGAAGCAGAATCGCAGGCATCTCCACAGGATCGGGTGGAGGCGGTACGCTTTCCATTTCGCCGGTCGGCAGGGGGCGCAGTTCGGGCACCTCGATCGGCAGATGCAAATCAGCGGATTCCGGAGGCAACGGCGAAGGGATGAAGGTCGTTTCGAGGCTCTCCGGGGCGTCGAGCGCCAAGGCCGGTTCTTCTTCTTCGGGTTCCGGGATCGGTTCCGGGAGCGTCGGGGAGAGGGTCGGCGGTGGCAGCGGTTCTTCCGGGGGATAATCGGGCTGGTCGAGCGGTTGGAGCGGTTCCGGGAGGAGAAGATCCGCGTTTTGTTCGAGTCGTTCGCCCGACGGGGGGCGTTTCAGGATCCGCTGCCAGTTGTTCCAGGGTGACACGCTCTCTTTGGGTTCGATCAGAGCGCGAAAGTTCGGCAGATCGGCGAGGTCGCTGACCTGAACCGGAGCGATCGGCTCCTGAGAGGAGACCGGGAGCGTCCAGGGATTGATGCGGAGCTTGGGCGACTTTGGGTTCGGATTCACTGGACGCTGGATTGTCTTCTGACCTTGAGTGATGGTGCGTTATCCATAGTATAGGCAATGTTGCTCAAGGTGTCCATTTCCAACGCGCGTCCGGGGCGGGAAAATAGGCGATCGATCCGGTGAAGGTGTCGGGGTTCCGGCGGGTCCGGAGCGAAGGCGGACCCGCCGGGCTTCAGGCGGTCACCCCGGATGGAATCAGGCCACCTTGACCTGAATGGCACGCGGTTTGGCCTCTTCCCGTTTGGGGAGCATCACTTCCAGGACGCCATTTTTGTATGCGGCCTGAATGCCGTTGACATCCGTGGTGTTGGGCAGTTGGAACGAGCGGCTGAACCGTCCGTAGGCCCGTTCGATCCGGTGATAGTTTTCCTGATTTTTTTCATCTTCGAAGCGGCGTTCTCCGGCGATGGTGAGACGTCCGTTGTCCACGTTGACGGTGATATCCTTTTGTTCCATGCCGGGCACATCGGCCTTGATCAGGATATGCTGTTCATCTTCGCGGATATCCACCCGCAGCGGCCATTGGGTCATCATGCCGCTGGAGTCGTCCAGATCCCGTTCAAAGAGACGATTGATCTCCCCCTGAAGGGAACGGAAGGAGCGGAACGGATCGTAGTTGATCAAAGCGGCCATTGTTATCCTCCATGATTGTCAGTTGATGGATAAAGTTGCGATCGACGGATCGTTTTCTTCATTCTGATCATCAGGTAAGTGGAGGAGGGGTGCTGCGCAAGAAGGGGGGGGTGATTTTTTTTTGGGGAATTTAAAAAAATGTCAAAATTCAATAAGATGAATCAATCGAAACCAGAGGATCTGGGGGATCCATCCCCCAGTTCTCTGACTTTGCGGTATGATGCGGGCTTTTCCGGCCCCCACAGCCCGATCCGGATGGTCGGGCTGCATCGCGGGGCAGTCGGGAAAAAGCTTGGCTCCATCAGGGTTTGGTCTTGGTTTTCTCGATGAATTGCTGTACATTTTTCTCCAGGAAGGACTTCAATTCCTTTTGACCCTGGGTGAGGATTTCCATGGCGCGCATGGTGTTGGTGCGCATATCCTTGGCCATTTCGGAGGCGATT
>JADGBU010000059.1:12556-18319 GCA_015231295.1 Magnetococcales bacterium
CGGTCATTTTTTTGGTGATTTTGTCGCTATTCATGTCCGTGGCCTCGTTTGGATAAAGTTGGGTACGGTGGCATTGCAGGGTGAAAAACGGATCATGTTGCAATGCAACATGGAGGGCAGATTAAATGGATTGGTGCTTGGCGTCAAGTATTTTTCGTGAGTCATCAAAAATTTTGTCCCCTGAAAGGACGAATCCAGGAGCCGGAGCATGAAAAGGGATGGTCACGATGAGATTCCGGTCAATTTGGAGCTGCTTTCCGATGATAATCGGGTGGGTGTGGTATTGGTGATCGGCTGCCTTCTGTTCGGCGTGGCCTTGGCCGATCGGATGGGCTGGAGTTCATTTTTCACCCCGGATGGATGGGCCGTGACTCTGCTCCGACCCTGCATGCTGGTTTTCGGCGGCGTGTTGATCGTGCTGGCCGCCCGTCGTCTGTTGGTGCCGGGGTGCAGAACGTTGGTACGGGTGAACTTCGGCGGCATCACCGATATACGGCTGGTCACGTCGCCGATCCGGTGGTCGTTCATCGTCGAAGCCCGTCGTCCTCCCGGCGTGCTGTTTTATCTGCTTCCCGGCGTGGTGCTCCAGTTGCATGAGGATTTCGAGCCCGGCGGGGTGGAAACCTTCTGGTCCCGATTGCTGCATATGACCTGTCGGTTGCGGGGCAAACATATTCTGTTTCTGGCGAGTGGCACTCTCGATCACTCGGCGGATCAACTGTTGGAGGCGATCAACTCCCATTTGCGGGCCCGGCACAAGGCGCGGCGGTAACATGATCGGGGTCCAGGGGCCATTGGCCCCTGGTGGGTCCAGGGCGAAGCCCTGGGACTTTTTAACAAAGTCAAAACCCTGGGGGATGAATCCCCCAGACCCTCTCTTTTTTTTCAATGGTTTGTCAGGATAGACTCCAACGCGGCGCGCAACCGGTCCAACGCCTCGTCCCGATGGGCGGCACTCAACGAAAGACGCAAGCGCGCCGTTCCCGGCGGCACCGTGGGGGGGCGGATCGCCATGGCCAGAATGTCGGCCTCCTCTTCCAGACGCCGACTGACGCGCAAAGCGGTCGCGCTCTCTCCGAGCATGACCGGTATGATCTGACTCGCCGAGGCTCCGGTATCGATCCCCAGGGCGTGAAGCCGTTGCCGAAGGCTTTCGGCCCGGGTGAGCAGTCGCTGCCGGTCGTCAGCCAGGGTGGGCAGCAGTTCGAGGGCGGCATCCATGGCCCCGAGCACTCCCGGCGGCAGACCCGTGGAGTAGATCAATCCCGCGCAGTGATGAATCAGATACTCCCGCAGCGTGGCGGAACAGGCGACATACGCCCCGAAACCACCCAGTCCCTTGCTGAAGGTGCCCATGATCAACTCCACGGCACCGGGACGGCTGGCCGCCATTCCGAAACCATCGGGTCCGAAAACGCCGGTGGCATGGGCTTCGTCCAGATAAAGAAAGGCTCCGTATCGCTCCTTGAGCGCGATCAGGCCATCCAGGTCCACCAGATCGCCATCCATGCTGAAGAGGGTTTCGGTGATGATGAAGCGTTTTCCCGGCTGTTGCCGATGACTCTTGAGCAGGGATTCCAGATGGTTCAGATCGTTGTGGCGATAGCGAAGCTGACGCACCCCGGCGGCCTGACAGCCGTGATGCAGACTGGCATGATTCAACCGGTCGCAAAAGACCAGAGGCGCGCCTCCCAGCACTCGCGCATCCAGCAGCGCGGCCAGAATGGTGCCATTGGCCTGAAAGCCGGAGTTGAAAACCAAAGCGGCTTCGGTATGCTTGCCGGTGGCCAGTCTGGATTCGATCCGGACGAAGGGCTCCAGATTGCCGCAGACCAACCGGGAGGCGGTGGCCCCGCAGCCCCACAGATCGGTCCACTCCTTGGCCCGTTGGATCAGGGCCGGATGGGTGGCCAATCCCAGATAGTTGTTGGAGGAGAAGTTGAGCAACCGGCGTCCCGCCTTGTCGATTTCGCCGTGGGGGGCGGGGAGCATGGGCAGCAGTTTTCGGGTCTGATCGTTTCGGGCCCGCTGGTCGAGCAGGGCGCGATAGGCTTGCAGTGGCATTCTGGGGATCACTCCGGATCGGGCAGCGGGATCCAGCGGCGGTTGATGTAGGCCTCCAACGGCTGAAAGCGCGATTTGTAACGCATTTTGGCGCAATCGGCGATCCAGTAGCCCAGATAGACCCAGGACAACTCCAACTGTCGGGCCCATTCGATCTCCCACAGAATCGCCAGCGTGCCGAGACTGCGGGCGGTTTCCTCGGGATCGTAAAAGGTGTAAACCGCCGACAGACTGTTGCCCAGCAGATCCACCACCGCCGTTTGCAACAGTCGGCCCTGATGCCGGAAGTCGATGAAACGGACCGCGCACCAGTCGGAATGCAAAAATTCGGCAAACTCTTCGGGTTGGGGGTCGGCCATGGGACCATCCCCGTGTCGGCTGTTGAGATAGCGTTGATACAGCCGAAAATGTTCCGGTGAGAAGTTCGGGCCACCCGATTGGATGGTCAAGTCCCGATTGCGACGAATCACCCGACGCATGGTGCGGGTGCTCTGAAAGTCCGCGACCCGCACCCGTACCGGAACGCAATCGTCGCAGCCGGAACACCAGGGACGATAGACCAGATTGCCACTGCGTCGGAATCCGGAGGCCAGCAGATATTCAAAGCGTCCCATATCCATCGGCAGGGCCGGATTGACATGCAGCGTGTTGGCCAGAGCATGGGGCAGATAGCCGCAAGGATGCGGCGGACTCAGAATCAGTTCCAGGGTTTGTCGTTTTCCGGCGTCTGGGGGGTGGCTGGTCATGAATCGTCACCTTGCAATCCGTGGGGAAAGGACGCACCATGTTTTTTTTTCTTCAAGGGAAGGGGAATCATGTTCAAAGGGACCACAATCATATCGGTACGACGCGGATCCTCCGTGGTGATGGCCGGAGATGGACAAGTCACCCTCGGGTCGGTGGTGATCAAGGCCAATGCCCGCAAGGTCCGTTTCTTGAAAGAGGGTCGGGCGTTGGCCGGCTTTGCCGGCTCCACCGCCGACGCCTTCACGCTGTTCGAGCGGTTCGAGGCCAAACTGCTGAAGCATGGCGGAATCCTGACCCGCGCCGCCGTGGAACTGGCCAAGGATTGGCGCACCGATCGGATGCTGCGGCGTCTGGAAGCGATGCTGGCCGTGGCCGATGCCTCGGCCAGTCTGCTGATTTCCGGCACCGGCGATGTGCTGGAACCGGAAGAGGGAATTCTCGCCATTGGTTCGGGGTCTCCCTACGCGCTGTCTGCGGCGCGAGCGTTATTGCGGCATACCGATCTGCCGGCCCGCGAGATTGCCGAGCGTTCCATGGCGATCGCGGCCGAGATTTGTATTTATACCAATTCAAACCTGATAATTGAAGAGTTGTAAATGTCCGAATTCACGCCTCGCGAGACTGTTTCCGAATTGGATCGCTTCATCATCGGTCAGGATGAGGCCAAGCGGGCGGTTGCCATCGCCCTGCGCAACCGTTGGCGTCGGCAACGGCTCGATCCGGAAATGCGCGAGGAGGTCTATCCCAAGAACATTCTGATGATCGGTCCCACCGGCGTGGGCAAGACCGAAATCGCCCGCCGTCTGGCCAAATTGTCGGACGCGCCTTTTCTCAAGGTGGAAGCGACCAAGTTCACCGAGGTGGGCTACGTGGGCCGGGATGTGGAGTCGATCATCCGGGATCTGACCGATATGGCGGTCAAGATGTCCCTGGAACGGGCCAAGCAGGAGGTGCGCATGCAGGCCGAAGAGGCCGCCGAAGAACGGGTGCTCGATGCCTTGTTGCCGATGCCTTCTTCCTCTTCCGGCTCCTACGGCACCTCCGATTTCACCACGCCCGTTGCGACCGGAGATTCGGGAACCCGGCAGAAGTTCCGCAAGATGTTCCGGGAAGGGAAACTCGATGAGCGGGAGATCGAAATCGATCTGAGGGAGGCCCGCAACGGTCCCACTCTGGAAGTGTTCACCCCGCAGGGCATGGAAGGGATCAACATTCAGGAGATGTTGGGTTCGGTGCTCGGGGGGATGCGGTCCGCACGGCGCAAGGTCAGCGTCAAGGAGGCCTTCAAGCTCCTGGTGGATGAAGAGGCGGGCAAGCTGGTGGATAAGGAGAAGTCGAAACGTTCCGCTTTGGAACGGGTCGAGCAGTCGGGCATCGTCTTTCTGGACGAACTCGACAAGGTTTGCGCCCGCAACGGAGAGATGCGCGGCGGAGCCGATGTCTCCCGCGAAGGGGTGCAGCGGGATCTGCTGCCGCTGGTGGAAGGCACCACGGTCAGCACCAAGCATGGCATGGTCAAGACCGATCACATTTTGTTCATCGCCTCCGGAGCGTTTCAGTTGGCCAAGCCTTCGGATCTGCTGCCCGAGTTGCAGGGGCGTCTGCCGATCCGGGTCGAGCTGAAAAGCCTGGGAGTGGAGGAGTTTCTGCGCATTCTCACCGAACCGGAAAATGCCTTGACCCGGCAATACGCCGCGTTGCTGGCAACCGAACAGGTGGAGTTGGTGTTCGCCGAGGACGGCGTGCGGGCTCTGGCGGAAATCGCCGCCAAGGTCAATGAAACCACCGAAAACATCGGAGCCAGACGACTCCATACCGTGATGGAAAAGCTGTTGGATGAAATCTCCTTCACCGCGCCGGACCGGCGGGGCGAACGGTTGGTGATCGATGCGGCCTTCGTGGAAAAACAGTTGAAGGATCTTTCCGAAAACGAGGATCTCTCCCGCTATATTTTGTGAGTCAGAGGGGCACGCCATGGAATTGCCATTCATCAAATGTCACGGATCGGGCAACGATTTTTTGCTAATCGATGAGATGGAAACCCCGTTGAATCTCGATGAGAAGCAACGTCGCGCCTTGGTGATGGCGATGTGTCAGCGGGATTCCGGGATCGGGGCCGATGGGGTGTTGTTTTATCAGCCGGATTCGGAGGCGGATGCCCGGATGCGCATCTTCAACGCCGATGGCTCCGAGGCGCGAATGTGTGGCAATGGCATTCGTTGTCTGGGACGGCTTGCGCTGGAAAAAACCGGTCGCGATGCGGTGACGATCGCCGTGATGCAGGGTGCGTTGCGATTGCGGCGCGTGGCGGATTTTTTTCCGGGCGTTTTTGCCTGCGAAACCGAAATCGGACCCATCTCTCTGGATCCGGCCACCTTGCCCATGGTCTGGCCGGAAGATCGGGCGGTAGGGGTTATTTTGCCTTCGTTGTCCGCCAGTTGGCGATTTACCGCGCTTTCCGCACCCAATCCCCATATCAGCGCGTCGGTGAATGAAGCGATCGATCGGGAGGATTTGATCCGGGTCGGACGACTGGCCAATGGCGATCATCCCCAGTTTCCGGATGGGGTCAATGTGAGTCTGCGTCGGGTGATGGGCGAGGAGGCCTTGTTCGTGGCCACCTTCGAGCGTGGTGTGGGGTGGACGCACTCCTGTGGAACCGCCATGACCGCTTCCACTTTCGCCGCCTGTCTCGACGGATCGTTGACCTTCGGGCGTCCGGTTCGGGTGTTCAACGCCGGAGGGCAGGTGATTTGCACCGCGTTATGGGATCCGGATCAGCGGCATCATTCGGGTTTGCTCGCGGGGAACGCCACTTTTGAATGGGATGGGGTGGTGCGGTTCGATTTGAATGATATGGCCAATCCGTTGCGGCATGTGCGTCGGGTACGGGATCGGGATGACGAGATTCGGGCCTATGAGCGATTCAAGGTGGCGACGGCGGGTTAGCCC
>JADGBU010000060.1:0-16174 GCA_015231295.1 Magnetococcales bacterium
CGGGGGTGGAAATCACCGGCTCGGGGGTGGAAATCACCGGCTCGGGGGTGGTGACTCTCCCGATGGAAGCTCCGGCTTCCGGGACGACAACCGATCCGGAGGATGCGTGATCCTGCGCCGTGGCATTCTGCTTGTCCATCACCATCCGCATGGCGAAATAACCCATGACAGACACCAAACCCAGAAATCCCAAGCCCTCCATGCGCCCCTCCTTCAGGTGATATGAGTACAATCAGATCATTATCACACACTTGCGAACAAGGGTCAACCGCACTGGGAAAAAGAAGCATCCCGATACCGGTGAGGAATCGTATACCCGCCCGGCGAAGTCGTATATAGTATCTCCCTCGGGAGGAGCATGGTTTCGGCAACGGCTGACCTCCTCATCGTGGACCCAACAGCCTCGCAGCATGGAATATCCAAACATGGCCAAATTCATCTTCGTGACGGGCGGCGTGGTTTCATCACTGGGCAAAGGATTGGCCGCCGCATCCCTGGGCAGCCTGCTCCAGGCGCGTGGACACTCCGTAACCATCCAGAAACTCGATCCCTATATCAATGTCGATCCCGGCACCATGAGTCCGTTTCAGCACGGCGAGGTGTTCGTCACCGACGACGGCGCGGAAACCGATCTCGACCTCGGTCACTACGAACGGTTCCTCGACATCCCGATGAGCCAGGCCAACAACTTCACCACCGGACGCATCTATCAACAGGTGATCCGCAAAGAGCGTCGTGGTGATTATCTCGGCTCCACGGTCCAGGTGATTCCCCACATCACCGATGCCATCAAAGAGGCGATCCTCAATGTGGCCGGAGACTCCTCCATCGCCATCATCGAAATCGGCGGCACGGTCGGCGATATCGAATCCCTCCCCTTTCTGGAGGCGATCCGACAACTGCGCATCGATCTGGGCCGGGAAAACACCCTCTTCATCCATCTGACCCTCCTCCCCTACATTCCCACCTCGGGCGAACTCAAGACCAAACCCACCCAGCACTCGGTCAAGGAGTTGCGGGCGATCGGCATCCAGCCCGATATTCTGGTCTGTCGCAGCGATCGGGAGATCCATGCCTCGGTGCGCAAAAAAATCGCCCTGTTCTGCAATGTCGATCCGGATGCGGTCATCTGCTGTCAGGATCAGGAGTCGATCTACCGTGTTCCGTTCGCCCTCCATCTGGAAGGCTTCGCCCGCAAGAGCCTGCAATTTCTCAATCTGCGCGGCGCGGAACACCATATGGATGAGTGGGAAGAGGTGCTGGAAAAAATCGTCAATCCGGCCCATAAAGTCACCATCGGCATTGTCGGCAAATATGTGGAGCTCAAGGACGCCTACAAATCCCTGGTGGAGGCCCTCACCCATGGGGGAATCGCCAACGATTGCCGGGTCTCCCTGCGTTGGGTCAACGCCGATGAACTCTCCTTGGAAGATCCCGGCACGCTGCTGGAAGGGGTCGATGGCATCCTGGTTCCCGGCGGATTCGGCGAACGGGGCGCGGAAGGCAAAATCCGTGCGGTCCAGTATGCGCGGGAACGGAAAAAACCCTATTTCGGCATCTGCCTGGGCATGCAAATGGCGGTGGTGGAATATGCCCGTCATGTGGCCGGACTCGAAGGGGCCTACTCCTCGGAGTTCTCGGACCACACCCCCCACCCGGTGATCGCCCTGATGACCGAATGGAAAAGCGATCAGGAAATTCAACGCCGTGACTCGGAAACCGATAAAGGCGGCAGCATGCGACTCGGAGCCTATCCCTGTCGGCTGCTCCCCGAGACGCACGCCGCCCGCGCCTACGGCACCTTGAACATCTCCGAACGGCATCGTCACCGCTACGAGTTCAACAACAACTATCGGGAAACGTTGACCCAGGCCGGATTGATCATCTCCGGCACCAGCCCGGACGGCGAACTGGTGGAAGTGGTGGAAGTGCCGAATCATCCCTTTTTCGTGGCCTGTCAATATCACCCGGAGTTCAAATCCCGTCCGCGCGTGCCGCATCCGCTGTTCGCGGCCTTCGTCAAGGCCTCGCTGGCCTGCCGGAAAGGATGATCCCGCCCATGGTCGCCACGCACCAACGTCAAATCGCCGTGGGCAACCGGATCATCGGCAATACCCGGCCTCTGGTCCTGATCGCCGGACCGTGCGTGCTGGAAGGAGAGGATTTCCAGACCCGACGGGAGTTCGTCCTCTCCACGGCCAGCCGCATCCGGGAGATCGTCGATCGGGTCGGGATTCCCTGGATCTACAAGGCCTCCTTCGACAAGGCCAATCGCACCTCCTCCCAGGGCTTTCGCGGCCCCGGCATGGAAGAAGGGCTGAAAATCCTCTCCCTGGTCAAACAGGAACTCGACCTCCCGGTGATCACCGATATCCACACCCCGGAACAGGCCGTCACCGTGGCCAGAGTGGTGGATATGTTGCAAACGCCGGCATTTTTGTGTCGTCAGACCGATCTGATTCAGGCGGCGGCGGCCACCGGACGCCCGGTCAACATCAAGAAAGGTCAGTTCCTGGCCCCCAGAGATATGGCCCGCGTGGTCGAAAAGGCCCGAGCCACCGGCAACGAACAGATTCTGGTCTGCGAACGAGGATTCACGTTTGGTTATGGGGATCTGGTGGTGGATATGCGGGCGTTGCCGATTCTGACCGAAAGCGGCGCGCCGGTGGTGTTCGACGCCACCCACTCGGTGCAGAAACCCGGCGGCATGGGGTCATCCTCCGGAGGGGAACGCCGTTTCGTGGCTCCGCTGGCCCGGGCCGCCGTGGCCGCCGGGGTGGCGGCGATCTTTCTGGAAACCCATCCCGATCCGGATCACGCCCCCTGCGATGGCCCGAACATGGTCCCGTTCGACCAGCTCGAAGCCCTGTTGCACACCCTGAAACGAATCGATGAGATCGCCAAGCAGAGCTGACCCGCGCCAAAGCCCATGACCGATCCCGATTCCATCACGATCCGCTATCGCGCGCTCAAGAAACAGGCTCCCCACGCCATTTTGCTGATGCAGGTGGGGCCGTTCATGCAGGTGCTCGACGAGGACGCCTATACCATGGCCAGAGTGGCCGGCCTGCAACTGAGTCAGACCGGTGACGAACACGAGCCGGTGATTCTGGGTCGATTTCCCCTCTCCGGTCTGGATCTCTATGTGGGGCGGCTGGCCCGTGCCGGTCTTTCCTGTGCCATCGCGCGGCAGGAGCACCAGGAGACCCGAATTACCGAAATGATCCGGATTCAACAAGACTGCGCGCTCTAAAACGCGAGCGCGCCTCATCAAAAAAAATCAACACCCTGGGGGATGAATCCCCCAGCCCCCCTCTTTTTTTTCAACGATTCCGATCACGACTCCTCCCCTCCCAGAGAACCGTACTCCACGGGCGTTCTGACATAAAAAACATGCACCCCTTCCGCTTCCAGCCTCTGAAAGAGACGGTCGGCATCCTCTTCGCTGACGGCCATCTGAATCTCCTGGGGTTGATCGGCCAGTTCGAAAAAGTGCGAAGAGTGAATGCGCCGATGATGGCCATACCCCATGCTGCCCACGATCAGGGTCGCGCCCGGAAGCCCCATCTCCCGCGCCAGATTGACCAGCCATTCGCCGAGCAACTGGCCGTGATGCCGCCGATCCTGTTGGGTGAAGAAGGTGATGACATAACCCTTCATGATGATGTTCCTCAACGAAATTTCAGCCATTGCCAGGAGAGCAGACCCGCGAAGGTCATCAGCAGCGAACCGCTGACATGCAGGCCAATCGCCATCATGGCCCAGGTCAACCGGCCCTGCTGCAACAGGGTCGTCACCTCGGCGGAAAAGGTGGAAAAGGTGGTGAGCCCCCCACAAAAGCCGGTGATGATCAGCAGTCGCCATTCGGGAGAGATTTCCGGCGTCTGGGCAAAAAAGGCGATGGCGAGACCGATGATATAGCCGCCGATCAGATTGGCGATCAGCGTGCCGGGTGGCAACGTGGGGAACAGATGATTGAGTTGCAGACCCAGAAACCAACGCAACAGAGCACCGAGAGCGGAACCCACTGCAATGGCGAGAATGGAGTGCCACATGGCCTGGTCCAGTATCGATGTGTGCAAAACAGGGACAGGTACGCCAGAGCCGCATGACCCGTCCGGGTCGAACGCGGAGATCATCGGCCTTGTCGAGGAGGAATGCCATCTCCGGACCTTGAGTATCACGCCTTGAAGAGATAAGTCAAGCGAGTCGGCGGGACAGTGGACCAACCGCAAAAACGATCGCGCCTCATTTTGCTTGCCTCGAACCGATCGATCGCTCCATAATCACCGGTAAACGATCACTCCACAACCGAACGAGCTTTGGAAACCATGCACAAAACCATCCTGCACGACCGACATATTGGACTCGGTGCCCGCATGGCCCCGTTCGCGGGGTGGGACATGCCGCTGCACTACGGCTCACAGATTCAGGAGCATCACGCGGTACGCCGTACCTGCGGGGTGTTCGACGTGTCGCACATGGGGGTGGTGGATCTGAGCGACGGCGACCTGCTCGGACTGCTGCGCTGGATTCTGGCCTGTGATCCGGGTCGTCTGGAGGATGGCGCCGGTCAATACGGTCTGATGCTCAACGAACGGGGCGGCGTGGCCGAGGATCTGATCACCTATCGCCTGAACCACAACCTGTTCACGCTGGTGATCAACGCGGGCAATCGGGAAAAAGATCTCGCCTGGATCCGCATTCACGCGCCCGCCCATCGCGTCACCGTGACCGAACGAACCGATCTGGCGATTCTGGCCCTGCAGGGACCGGAAGCCCCAACCCATCTGAGTGCCGTTCTGCCCCCGGAACTGGCCGCGCAAGCGGCGGCCCTGAAGCCGTTCCACATCCTGGAAGAAAAAGAATGGCGGGTGGCCCGCACCGGCTATACCGGCGAAGACGGTTTCGAACTGATCCTTCCGACCGCCCAGGCCGGAAGCTGTTGGGATCGTCTGCTCAAGAACGGCGTCACTCCCGCTGGACTCGGCGCGCGGGATACCCTGCGTCTCGAAGCCGGCATGAATCTCCACGGACGGGACATGAACGATAAAAGCAATCCCCTGGAACGGGGATTGGGCTGGACCATCGCCTGGGAACCGGATACCCGCCCGTTCGTCGGACGCCAATCCCTGGAAGCCACCCGTCACGACCCCGGACTCAAAAAGCGACTCGGCGTGATCCTGACCGAAAAAGGGGTGTTGCGGGATCATCAGGTGATCTATCTGAACGACGAACCGGTAGGCGAAATCACCAGCGGCGGCTACTCCCCCACGCTCGAAACCGGCATCGCGCTGGCGGTGGTGGAGTCCCGACTGCAACCCGGCGATCGATGTCAGGTGGAGATTCGGGGGCGCAGGTTCGAGGCGCGCGCGGTCCGTCCTCCCTTCGTGCGCATGGGAAAATCGGCCCTCCGGGATTGAATCCATGCCCCTCTTCTTTCCCCGGCATTTCTTTCGTCCCGGCGACAGGCAAGGCAACGGCATGGCCCTGCTCCGGCAGGAGGCGTGCCCGTATGGGCTGAAGCCGCTCTTTTTTCCTCCATTTTTCTGGCCCTGAGCGACGACCGCACCCGGCCCCAACAGAAAAAAACATTCACAATGCGTTTTCTCGGAACAGATTATCTGCCATACTGCATCCGAGAGTGATCGTTCAATATGTCAGATCAACGCCCTGCTCCCAGGAACCGAGGCATGCCTTTCATACCCCATACCCCCACGGACATCGAACAGATGCTGACCGGCATCGGTGTCCCGGAGATGGAAACCCTCTTCGAGGAGATTCCGCAGGCATTGCGCTCTCCCACCCTGGATCTGCCCCCCGCCCTGAGCGAAATGGCCGTAAGCCGGTTGATGCGCGAACGGGCCGATGGCGATGCCAACGGACTCTGCTTCATCGGGGCCGGTGCCTATGAGCATCACATACCGGCGGCGGTCTGGGAGATCGCCTCCCGTGGAGAGTTTCTCACCGCCTATACCCCCTATCAGGCCGAGGCGAGCCAGGGCACCTTGCGACTGCTGTACGAATTCCAGACCATGATGGCCGCTCTCACCGCCATGGACGCCGGCAACGCCTCCCTCTACGACGGGGCCAGCGGACTGGGCGAGGCGGTGCTGATGGCGGCCCGGGCCAGCGGCAATCCGGAGGGAAAAATCCTGATTCCCGCCAGTGTCCATCCCCACTACCGCAGCGTGGTCCGGACCATGACACGGGATCAGGATCTGGAGGTGGTGGAAATTCCCTTCGATCCGGTCACAGGCCGGGTGCAGTCCAAGGCTCTGAATCGCTTTCAGGGACAGAAAGTGGCGGCGTTGGTGATTCCCCAACCCAATTTTTTCGGCATTCTCGAAGAGGTCGATACCCTCACCGATTGGGCCAAGGCCGAAGGGGCGATCGTGGTCGCGCTGGTCAATCCCCTCTCCCTGGGTCTGCTCAAGCCCCCTGGAGAGTGGGGAACGCACGGGGGGGCCGACATCGCCTGCGGCGATGGCCAACCGTTGGGCATTCCCCTCTCCTCGGGTGGACCCTATTTCGGTTTTCTCTGCTGCAAACAGCCGCTGCTGCGTCAAATGCCAGGCCGAATCGTCGGACGCACCGAAGATCCCCAGGGACGCACCGGCTATATTCTCACCCTGCAGGCGCGAGAACAGCACATCCGCCGCGCCAAGGCCACCTCGAACATCTGCACCAATCAGGGACTCATGACCGTGGCCGCCTCGATCCATCTGTCGCTGCTCGGTCCCGAAGGGGTGGCCAATACCGCCGCCACCTGTCACGCCAAAACCCGAACCCTGATGGAAAAATTGACCGCCATCCCCGGTGTGACCCGTCTGTTCAACGGCCCGTTCTTCCACGAGACGGCCCTGAAACTGCCCAAACCCGCCGCCCCGGTGCTGACCCAACTGGCCCGACTGGGCATTCAGGGTGGCTATCCCCTGGGAGAGGGCTATCCGAATCTCGACAAAGGGTTGCTGGTCTGCGCCACGGAAACCAAAACCGATGCCGACCTCGATTTCTACGCCGACACCCTGGCCTGGGTGCTCAACGTCAAGGAAGGCTAACACCATGACCGATACCCTTTTCGACGCCTCCCGTCCGGGTCGTCGCAACGGCCATCACATTCCGGAACCCCTCGCCGCTCCTCCGGATATTCCGGAGCATCTGCGGCGCGCCGTTCCCCCGCTGCTGCCACAGGTTTCGGAACTCCAGGTGGTGCGCCATTTCACCCGGCTCTCCCAGTTGAACTTCTCCGTGGATACCCAGTTCTATCCTCTGGGCTCCTGCACCATGAAATACAATCCCCGCAGTTGCCAGGTTCTGGCCTCTTTGCCGGGATTTCTCAACCGTCATCCGCTGGCCTCCACGGAGTCGGGACAAGGGGTGATGCGCTGTCTGCACGAACTCCAGGAGATGCTCGGAGAGATCGCCGGCATGCGCGCGGTTTCGCTGGTGCCGATGGCCGGTGCCCAGGGCGAGTTCGCCGGAGTGGCGATGATCCGGGCCTATCACCGCGCCCGAGGGGATGACGCCCGCCGGGTGATGCTGGTGCCCGACGCCTCCCACGGCACCAATCCCGCCACCGCCGCCATGTGCGGACTCACGGTGCAAGAGATTCCCACCGACTCCCAAGGCGATGTGAACCTCGACGCCCTGGCCCGGGCGGTCGGCCCCCAAACCGCCGGATTGATGCTCACCAACCCCTCCACCCTTGGGGTGTTCGAACGGCGTATCGGTCGCATGGCGGAGATCGTCCACGCCGCCGGAGGGCTGCTCTATTATGATGGCGCCAATCTCAACGCCGTGGCCGGTCGGGTGCGACCCGGCGACATGGGATTCGACGCGGTTCATTTCAACGTTCACAAAACCTTCGCCACGCCCCACGGCGGCGGCGGACCGGGAGCCGGACCGGTGGCGGTTTCGGAACGACTCGCGCCGTATCTGCCGTTGCCCGTGGTCAAAAAAACCAGCGACGACAAGGGCCGGGACTGGTTCTCCTGGATGAGCGAAGCCGATTTGCCGGAGAGCATCGGACGCCTCTCCACCTTTGCGGGCAATATCGGTGTGCTGCTGCGGGCCCACATCTATCTGCGCCTGATCGGCTCCGAGGGGCTGGAACGGGTCTCCGGATTCGCCACGCTCAACGCCAACTATCTCATGACGCGCCTGATCGAGGCCGGATTCACCGTGGCCTTTCCCGATCGTCGCGCCACCCATGAATTCATCGTCTCTTTGAAACCGGAGGCCGAAGCCTTCGGCGTTTCGGCCCTGGACTTCGCCAAACGCCTCCTGGAGTTCGGCTTTCACGCGCCGACCATCTATTTTCCGGCTCTGGTTCCCGAGTGTCTGCTGATCGAACCCACGGAAACCGAAACCAAGGAAACCCTGGATCAATTCGTGGAGGCGATGATCGCCATCCGCCGCGAGGCGGAAACCAATCCTCAACGTTTGCACACCGCACCTCATGCCGTGCCGGTTCCCGGCGCGGGTGTTGGCCGTCTCGACGCCACACGCGCCGCCCGAAAGCCGGACCTGATCTGGAAGGAGAGTTTCAACCGATGACCACCATATCCAACGTTCACGCCCGTCAGATTCTCGACTCCCGTGGCAATCCCACCGTCGAGGTGGAAGTGACCACCTCGACCGGTCTCACGGGCCGGGCCGCCGTTCCCTCGGGGGCCTCCACCGGTGCCCGCGAAGCCCTGGAGTTGCGGGATGGCGATGCCAAACGCTATCTCGGCAAAGGGGTGCTCAAAGCCGTTGCGGCGGTCAACCAGACCATCGCCCCGGCGATCCGTGGTCTGGATCTGTTCGCCCAGCGCGCCCTCGACGCCCGCATGATCGAACTGGACCATACCCCGGACAAATCCTCCCTGGGTGCCAACGCGATTCTCGGGGTTTCGCTGGCGACGGCCAAGGCCGCCGCCCTGGCTTCGGGCCAGCCGTTGTTCCGCTATCTGGGGGGGGTCAACGCCCATCTGCTCCCGACGCCGATGATGAATATTCTCAACGGCGGAGCCCACGCGGACAACAATGTCGATATCCAGGAGTTCATGATTCTGCCGGTTTCCGCCACCTCCATGGCCGATGCGGTCCGCATGGGTGCCGAGGTGTTTCATCACCTGAAAAAGGTGCTCTCCAAGAAAGGCCTGAATACCGCCGTGGGCGACGAAGGCGGTTTCGCGCCCAATCTCGCCTCCAACGAAGAGGCGTTGAAGGTGATTCTTCAGGCCATCGACAATGCGGGCTATATTCCCGGCGACGACATCTTTCTGGGGCTCGACTGCGCCTCCTCGGAGTTCTACGACGCCAAGAGTGGCCGTTACGATCTCAAGGGCGAAGGCCGCATCATGAGCAAGGAAGAGCTGGTGGGTTATTATCAGGATCTGTGCGCCCGCTATCCGATCCTCTCCATCGAAGATGGCTGCGACGAAAGCGATTGGGATGGGTGGCGTCTGCTCACCGATGCCCTGGGCAGTCAGGTGCAGTTGGTGGGCGATGATCTGTTCGTCACCAATCCGACGATTCTGGCCGAAGGGGTGCGCAAGGGTATCGCCAACGCCATCCTGGTGAAAGTCAATCAGATCGGCACCCTCACCGAAACCCTGGATGCGGTCGAGTTGGCCAAACAATCCGGTTATCCCTCGGTGATCTCCCACCGCTCCGGCGAAACCGAAGATGTGACCATCGCCGATCTGGCGGTGGCCGTCAACGCGGGTCAGATCAAAACCGGCTCGCTCAACCGTTCCGACCGCATCGCCAAATACAATCAACTGCTGAGGATTGAAGAGTCCCTGGGTTCAGCCGCACGCTACGCCGGAAAACAGGCCTTTTTCAACCTGTTCCCCGGCTCCACGCACACCTAAGACCACAAGGAGCCGACCTCCCGCCATGAACACGAACCTTGCTCCCGCAGAGACCACTGAAAATACCTCCATGGTCAAGATCGGCGTGGTGGCCAAACGTTTGGGAATCTCGATTCGCACCATCCACATGTACGAACGGGAACGGCTGTTCATCTCCCACAAGAATCGCGCCGGGACGCGACTCTTCAACGAAGAGGATGTGGAGTGGCTGATCGAAATCCGACGCATGATCAAGGCCAGCATCAGCATTGCCGGCATCCGCTCCCTGCTCTCCCTGATCCCCTGCTGGGATGTGATCCAATGTCATTATGCCTCGCGGACCTCTTGCCCGGCGCTCCAGGATAACAACTTTCCCTGCTGGAGCAACAAGGAAAGTCATTGCTTTCACTCCACGGAAGAGTGCCGAGCCTGCCGGGTCTATGCCATGCGCTTCCGTATTCGCGATTTCAAGGGGTTTACCGATATACGGATGAAATCCAATCCACTGAGCCTGACCTGAACGCCACTGACCAAGGACCATGGAAAAAAACGAACCCTCCCTTTCCGAAGACCCCTCCCGGGAACATCCCCCCTACCCGGTCTCCGGACCGGGCGGGGAACTCTGGATGAAACAGTTGGAAAACAATCGCATCCGGGAACGCGAAGTGCTGGAAAGCCTGCTGCTCTCCAGCCTCCAGGAGCAGAAACGCAATCGACGCTCCCGAAACTGGTTTCGGCTGTTCATCGTCGCCTATCTGATGGTGCTGCTGTGGCTCGGCAACCTCGGTGGCGAACTGCCCAAGATGGATCAACTCTCCGTCAAAAGCAAACATGTGGCGGTGGTGAATCTGCGCGGCGTGATCCTGGATGAAATGCCCGCCTCCGCCGATACGGTCATCAAGGGCTTGCGCGAAGCGTTCGATCATCCCGATACCGAAGGGGTGATTCTGCGCATCAACAGCCCGGGAGGCAGCCCGGTACAGGCGGGACAGATCTATGACGAGTTGACCCGCCTGCAAAAACGTCACGCGGAGATGCCCGTTTATGCCGCCCTGGAGGATCTGTGCGCCTCGGGAGGCTATTATGTGGCCGCCGCCGCCCCGAAAATCTATGCGGACAAGGCATCCCTGGTCGGTTCCATCGGCGTGATGATGCAAAGCTTCGGCTTGCAACAAACCCTCGACAAACTCGGCATGGAGAGCCGTCTGTTGACCGCCGGCAAGCATAAAGGCTTCCTCGATCCCTTCAGCCCGGTCAATCCTTCCGAAAAACAACATGCCCAGGGACTGCTCAACCGCATTCACGAACAGTTCATCAAGGCCGTGGAAGCCGGACGCGGAGACCGGCTCAAGGCGGGTCGGGAGGAGCTGTTCCAGGGGTTGATCTGGACCGGGGAAGAGGCGGTGAAGCTCGGTTTGGTCGATGGGTTGGGTTCGGCGTCGTGGATCGCGCGCCAGTTGATCAAAAATGAACGCATGGTCGATTTCACCAACAAGGAAGATATCTTGACCCGTCTCTCGAAAGGTATGGCAGGAGCCGCCATGCAGGCGTTGCCGGTCGGAGAGACGGGATGGCGGTGGAAATAGCATAAACTTTTACGGGTCCAGGGGGATTATCCCCCTGGTGGGGTGTGGGGCGAAGCCCCGCATGCTGAAGAAAAAATCCCAAGGGCTTCGCCCCTGGACCCCACCAGGGGCCAATGGCCCCTGGACCCCAACGGGATTACCGCCGATGACGCCGCTTCCATTCCCAAGGAGGCGTGGGATGAGAGTCGGCCCACAGGCCCAATCCTCGGGATCGGGCCTGTCGTTCCAGCCCCGCCAGCTCGGCA
This sequence comes from Magnetococcales bacterium, assembly GCA_015231295.1. Classification (GTDB taxonomy): domain Bacteria; phylum Pseudomonadota; class Magnetococcia; order Magnetococcales; family Magnetaquicoccaceae; genus Magnetaquiglobus. The sequence continues at coordinate 11,674 of JADGBU010000060.1, forward strand.
TCCCTGGAATACCGAATGTGACGCCACGCCAATCCGGCCCGAACCAGTGCCGCGCCCAACTCCTCCTGACCGACCGGCGTCACCCAGGCCACCAATCGCCCATAACGATCCCGCTCCTTCTCCCGCACCAGCACCAAACGGCGATCCACCCGTTCCATGGTGTAACGTTTGGCCTCTTCGGCGAAGGGTTGCCCCTTTTCCGGGGTATCGACTCCAGACAGACGAATGCGCTCCGCCCGTCCCTCCCGCGCCACCATCAGGGTATCGCCATCCAGCACCCGGATCACCCGTCCACGCCACTCTTCGGCACCCGCCAGGGCAGGCGTGAACAACCACCCGATCAGAAAAATCTTGAGCAGGCAACAAGAAAAAACCCGGCATTTCACGACCATTCGGTGTATACTCATCTTCTGGCATCCCATATTCGCACCTCACAAACCGGACAAAGGACTGCTGCAAGGAGATCCACCATGTCAGAATCAAACTTCCTGACCGATGTCAACAAACGGGCCAATCTCGCCTTCAGCAACGAAATGGAGATGCTGACCTTTGTCCTGACCGATGGTCAACTCTACGGACTGAATGTCTTCAAAATCATCGAGATTCTGGAATGCCCCAAAAGCATCACCCGCATTCCCCAATCCCACCCGGCCATCAAGGGCACCATCGATTTCCGGGGACATGCCATCAACCTGCTCGACCTCTCCGAAGCCCTGGGCCTCTCCCCGATCCCCTATGAGGAGCGACTCAGCTACGTCTTGGTGTGCGAATACAGCACCTCGATCCAGGGATTTTTGGTCAGCGAGCCCGATCGGCTGATCCAGAAAAGCTGGGGAGATGTCATTCGTCCGGACGGGTCGCTCTACATGGCGAGCTATCTGACCGCCATCACCTACGACGGAGAGCGCACGGTCCAGATTCTCGACGTGGAAAAAATTCTCGGAGACATCATCGGCATCGAGGATGCCATCTCCACGGACATGACGCAACGGGCCAAAAATCTGCAGATCGAAAAATTCCACGTTCTGGCCGTGGATGACTCCAACGCCGCCCGTCAACTGATGTCCTCGGCCTTCACGCAACTCGGGCTGCGTCACACCCTGTTCGACAGCGCGGACAAGGCCCTGGCCGAACTGGAACGCTGCCTGGCCGAAGGGAATCTGCCCTACAACATCATCTTTTCCGACATCGAGATGCCGGTCATGGATGGCTTCACCTTCACCCGCAAGATCAAGCAGAATCCCAAGCTGGCCCACATCCATCTGGCCCTGCACAGCTCCCTGAGCAACAAATCCAATCAGGACAAAGCCGCGCAAATGGGTGCCGACGCCTTCATTCCCAAATTTCAACCCAACAAGATCGCCGCCGCGATTCTCGATCAGGTGGAACGGGTCTCCTGACATCTCTCCCGCGCGCCACCAGAGGTGGAACGACCCCGACCACCCGGAGCGCGACCGCCGACACCAAATCCCCTCTCGTCCAGACGGGCCACCAGCGCGCCCACCTCTGGACGAGGGGGTCTCTTGACTCCCCGAGGCAAAACAAGACCCGCCACGGTGGCGCGTTCCACCTCGGTCAAGCCTGCCTCCTCCATCCGCGACAGTGCCTCATGCCGCAAATCGGCAAACCGGAACCCCTTCAATCGCGCCTGCAGCACAACCCCGCGAAACGCCTTGTCGATGGCCAACGGTCGCCGGAGGCCGGTCACGCCCATGGCCCCGAAAAACAATAACGCCTCCCCGGCGGGCCGCTCCGGATAGTCCAAGACCTCGCGAAACAGTCGAACCGCCTCCTGGCTCAACGGAACCTGTCGGGCCGGACGGGTCGTCCCTTTGGGGATCGTCACCACCCGTTCCTTCAAGTCGAGCTCCGGTTTGCGAATTTTGAGAATTTCATCCTTGCTCATGGCGGTCTGCAGGGCGATGCGCACGATCCAACCGAGCATCGGGGTGGGTCTGCGATCACAGGCGGCCAGCAGCCGCACCAGCTCACCCGGTCCCAGGGTGCGGGTGCGATCGCCCCCCCCTCGGGGCGGCGAAACCCCGTTCACCGGATTGCCTTCCAGGGTCACGCCCCACTGTTCCAGCACTTCGAACAGTGCGCGCAACAGCTCCAGATCCCCTTGCACGATCGCCGCCGAAGCCGATTTCAGCCGGTGATCCCGATAGTCGGAGAGATCCAGGGCCGTCACCTCCTGCAACGCCAACGCGCCCAGACGGGCGGTGATCTGACGGGCTTTGCGTTGTTCCCGGGCGTGGGCGATGGGGGATTTGTGCGCCGAGACCCGTTCCAGATAGAGGGTCAACGCGGTGGCCAACGAACTCTCCCCGGAGAGCGTAGCGTCCGCTCCGGCGGAGGGGGGGGGAATCATGATTGTCTGCCGACCGGTTCCAGGCCGTAATACAGCAACTGGGCGATATGGGCGGCGACCCTCTCGACATCATCGTGTTCCGGTCGGGAGCCGGGCAACAGCTTGCGGATCGGAGAGAGCTGAAAATGAGACAAAACCAAACCGAGAATGGCCACGAACAACAAATGCGCATCCATACGACCGGCGGCCAGTTCGGTGACCACCACGCCACTCCCCTCATAGACCGGCAGAAAAACCCGATCGAGCAGCAAACGCAGACGCTGCTCATCGGCATCGCTCATTTCGCGCTGCAACAGCGAGCGTAAAATGACATCCCCACCGAAAATTTCGATCCAAAAGGCAATCAGACGCCGCAACCGTCCTTCCGGATCGCTGGCCGCGCTCAACTCTTCGTGAAGAGAGCTCACCTTGTCGGCGAAGGCATACTCCAACGCGCTGAAGTACAAAGTCTCCTTGCCGGAAAAATGGTTGTACAAAGCGGCTGCCGTAATGCCGACCGTCTGCGCGATGTCTCGCATCGCCACACCATTGTAACCACGCGCCGCAAAAAGCGGCAGAGAGGCTTCGAGAATTTTGACGGCTGTTTTTGAATATCCTGGACTGTTCATAAACCTGTTCCGGATGTGCAAGAGGAACGCGACCAAAAAATCCCAATCAGATCAGACCATAATTGCGGACCTTCTCCAGCAGGGCGGCCCGTCGGATGGGTTTGCCGAGATAGGCGTTGCATCCCCCCTGATCGAAAGAACGAATGATGGAATCCAGGCTGTCCAAGGCCGAGGTCATGATCACCACCGCCTCGTCGTTGGCGGAAACGTGATGCGCCTTTTCGGCGGCCCGAATGGCGAGCACCGCCTCCTGGCCATCCATCTCCGGCATCATGATATCCATGCAGACCAACTGAAACGGCTCTTTCATCTCCAGCGCGGCCTTGAAATTGGAAACCGCCTCGACCCCGTTGTACGCCTCGTGACACACGCCGTACTCTTTGAGGATCGAGGACAAAATCACGCGGCTGTTTACATCGTCGTCAGCAATCAGAATTTTCACGGCAGTCATATTTCCATTAACGAAGGTTTGAAAGACCCTTTTTCGACCCGGCAGCGAAAACATCTCACCCCATGCGTCCACCACCCGATATGAACTGTGACCCCTGTGCCTATCAGAACGAAAGGGTCCGAGGCATTCTCTCCTCGCGGCGTGGACGGATCACTGGCATTGCCATGATTGACTTATCAAATTTTCACCAAGAAATTCCAAGGGCTTTGCCCCTGGCCCCCAATCACGCAACTCTCGCATCCCGTGTTCGGTGCGGTTTGAATCTGGGAGATTTCTGAATGGAATTCTTATATCCCATTTTTGCCACCAAACGCAATGGTTCACTCCTATCGTCTTTCACCCGAACCCCATGGGATCACTTGTTTTTCCGGCAGGAGATTTCCTCGCGATTTTTCACTCTGGTATTGCCCGTACTGATGGGAGGGTTGTTGCTGCACTCCTGGCTGAACGATCCGGACACGCCATCGACCGCCCCATTTATTCTCTTTGACACCCCGGACCCGGCCCAACCGGTCACGCCCCACGCCCCGCCACTCGCGCTTCCGTCCGACCCCCTGATGCGGATGCCCATGCCCACCCTGGAAGCCCTCGACGAACTCTTCGGTCCCGCCGACGAAACCATCGATCCACTCGAACCCGACCCGCTTTCCTTGTCGCACGGCACCGCCAAGGGACTCTCTCCGATGGAGATCCAAGTCAACGAAACCCTCCTGACCACCCTGGATCCCTATCTGCTCGACCTGGAACAAAAACAGATTTTCGCCAACACCATTCCCACCGGATATCCCGTGCCTTTCCGGGGCATCACCAGTCCCTTCGGATTTCGGATGCATCCCACGATGCAATCCACCCGCTTTCATCCCGGCGTGGATCTGCAAGCCCCAATGAACACAAAAGTAATCACAACCGCCGATGGGGTGGTGGAGTTCGCAGGGGTCGATACCGGCAAACTGGGTCTCAACGGACTCGGACAGGTGATCAGCATTCACCACAATTACGGTTTCACCTCCACCTACAGCCACCTGAACAAAATTCTCGTCCAGGCGGGAGATTTCGTGAAAAAGGGCGCGC
>JADGBU010000060.1:16191-18233 GCA_015231295.1 Magnetococcales bacterium
AGCGGCATCGTCACCGCGCCCCATCTACACTACGAAATCCGCTTCATCCACCAATACCTCAATCCCGCGCCCTTCATGGCGTGGTCTCCGGAGCATCACGAATCGCTCTTCCAGGAAAAGAGTGTCAAATGGCTTTCGCTGCTGGAGTTGATGGGCTCCCGCACGCAACCCACGAGGGCCCTCTCCGCCTCGGCCAAGCTGGAGAGCCCCCCCACCCCATCCCGACAGACGGTGGTCACGGCGCATCATCCGCTTCGGCCTCAAACGCCAAAATGAACGTCACCGGCCCCTCGTTGACCAACTCCACCCGCATATCGGCCCCGAAGCGACCGGTGGCCACCGGAACCCCTTCGGCGCGAAGACGCTGACAAAACAGATCGAACATCCCTCGGGCCAGTTGCGGCTCCTCCGCGTCGTCGAACGACGGTCGGAAGCCTTTGTCGAGATTGGCCGCCAAGGTGAACTGGGAGATCGCCAACACCCCGCCCTCGACATCCCGCACCGAATGGTGCATGCGACCGCGCTCATCCGGAAAGAGACGCAATCCGGCAATTTTCCGGGCCATGCGGGCCGCTTCCCGCGCCCCGTCGCCCCGTTCCACGGCCAGCAGCACCACGATGCCCGATCCGATCGCCCCCACCACCTCACCGGCCACCGTCACCGAGGCCGCGCTCACCCGTTGCAACACCGCCTTCATGCCCGACGCTCCACCCCGCCCCGACCCTCGCGCCTACCCCTCATCCCGGGGTCGCCAGTCCGGAAACAGCTCCTGAATCGCCCGCAACAACTCCTGACGAAACACCGGCTTGATCAGGGTACGCACATTGGTCCGCTCCTCCTCCGGCAGCGACGCGACCGGATGCCCGAAACCCTGGGCCGGACTCAGGGCAATGAAGCGGGTTTCCGGCAGATCGCGCATCAACTCGCCGAGTTTCATCGCCTCGGCCTCGTCATCCGCCGCGTAGTCGGTGATCACCAGATCGCAGGGGGCCGCACGCAGAATCTGCAGGCCCAGTTGCTGACCCGAGGCATCCAACACCTGCAACCCTTCGTGTTCCAGAATATCCCGCAACAGAACACGATTCAGACGATCGCCATCAATCACCAGGGCCTGAATCATCCGTGCCATGGTTGTCTCCTCCTCGTTCCACGCGCACAGCCAGGACATAGCCCGAACTGCGCACGGTTTTGATCAACGATGGTTTCTTGGGATCATCTCCCAAGCGCCGCCGCAATCGGCTTACCTGCATGTCGATGGTTCGATCGAACGGTTCGATCTCCCGACCGTGTGAAAAATCCAGCAACTGATCCCGACTCAAGACCCGATTGGGGTGGTTCAGAAACACCTTCAACAGGGCAAACTCTCCACCGCTCAGAAAAATTTTCTTGGATTTCGGTGAATACAACTGGCGGGTCGGCACATCCAGCACCCATCCGGCGAAGCGGTAGGTGGCATTGGAATCCTCCTCCTGCAGATCGTCGGGCAGGGTGCGGGCGCGCCGCAGCACACTCTTGACCCGCGCCAGCAGCTCGCGGGGATGAAACGGTTTGCCCAGATAATCATCGGCGCCCATCTCCAGACCGATGATGCGATCCATATCCTCGCCCCGGGCACTCAGAATGATCACCGGAATGTTCGAACGGGAGCGCAAATTGCGACACACCACCAGACCATCCTCATCCGGCAGGCTCAGATCCAGCAGGATCAGATCCGGCTGACTCTTTTCAAGCAGTTGGCGCAGCCCCTTGCCATCCGGCACCTTGCTGACCCGGAAGCCATTCTTTTCCATGAGTTTTCCCACCAGAGTGCGGTTATCGGGGTCATCATCGACCACCAGGACATGATCCGGTATCGACATGTCATCGGCCCTCCCTCGGTTGATCGTCCGGAAATACAGAGCCCAGGTTACTCATACACCACTTCCAGACGATCCAGGTAGGAAGCCAGATCGGCGATCCCCTGTTCCACGCCGGCCCGATTCTCCTGCTTGGCCGCCTCCTCGATGGCGCGTCCGATCTCGGAGATGCCATCGAATCCGTAT
>JADGBU010000345.1 GCA_015231295.1 Magnetococcales bacterium
GCGCGCCCACGAGACCCGCGAGGCGGCCCGCCATTATCTCGCCGAAAGCGACGATGGCGGCCGCTGGCGGGTGGTGGCCCGCGCCGCCCGGGAACTCCCCGAAGGAGCCCTGGGACTGAAAACCATCCGGGTCGCGCTGCTGGCCTCGTTTTCCATCGACTTCATCCAAGACGCCCTGCAGGCTCTGGGGCTGGCCCAGGGTCTGCGGGTACTCTTGCACCGCTCCGGTTTCGCCCAATACGGCCAACAGATTCTCGACCCGGAAAGCCCGCTCTACGCCTTCCGGCCCGAGGTGGTGATTCTGGCCATCGAGGGAGAACGGCTGCTGCCCGGACTCTACACCGACGGCCTCGCCCTGAAGCGCATCACCCCCGAGGCCGCCATCGCCGAAGCCATGGGCGTGCTCGCTCCCCTGATCACCGCGTTGCGTCGACACTCCGAAGCCCTGCTGCTGATTCACGATCCCGCGCCGCCCCGTTTCCGGCTTCTGGGCATTCTCGATGGCGTGGATGGTCCGGGGGCGCGGGAGATTCTGCACGCGGTTCAAGACGCCCTGGCCCGCCACGCCCGCACGCTTCGGGGGGTGCATCTGCTCGACTACGCCGGACTGGTGGCGCAGGTCGGCGCGGAACAGTGGTTCGATCCGCGCCTGGCGCAGGTGGCCAAAGCCCCGGTCGCCGCCCCGATGTGGCCCCGTCTGGCGGCGGAGTATCTGAAATATTGTCGCGCCGCCGCAGGCCTGGCGCGCAAATGTCTGGTGACGGATCTCGACAACACCCTCTGGGGAGGCGTGCTCGGCGAGGAGGGGGTATCCGGTCTGCGTCTGGGTTCCGACTATCCGGGCAGTGCCCATGTCGCCTATCAGCGCGCCCTGCTGCAACTGCACGCCCGGGGGGTGCTGCTGGCCATCGCCAGCAAGAACAATCCCGAGGAGGTGGACGAGGCGTTCCGCGATCACCCGGCCATGCTGCTCAAGCCCCATCACTTCGTGCGTCGGGAGATTCACTGGCAACCCAAGGCCCACTCCTTGCGGGCCATTGCCGAGGGTCTTAATATTGGCCTGGAACATCTGGTCTTCGTGGACGATAACCCGGCAGAATGCGCCGAAGTGCGCGCCGCCCTGCCCATGGTCACGGTGATTCCGTTTCCCGCCCGACCGGAGCGGGCGGTGGAGGCCCTGCTGGAGCCGGGCTGGTTCGACACCCTGGCCCTGTCGGCGGAAGACCGCAACCGCGCCGCCCTCTACGAGCAGCGGGAACGGGCCGAAATCCTGAAGGCGACCAGCCATTCGCTACCCGATTTTCTGCGCAGTCTGGAAATGCGGGTCGAGATTCGTTCTCTCTCCATGGCGACCCTGGCGCGGGCGGCCCAGTTGACCCAGAAGACCAATCAATTCAACCTGACCACGGTGCGCCACTCCGAGCAGGAGCTGCTCCGGCGGTTGCAAGATCCCCTCTGGCGGATGCGCACCGTGCGGGTGATCGACCGCTTCGGCGACAACAGCGTGGTCGGGGTGATGATGGCCCGCCACCGGATCGAGGACGAAAGCCTGGAGGTGGAAAGCTTTCTGCTCAGTTGCCGGGTGATCGGACGGACCATCGAAACCGCCATGCTGGCCGATCTGTGCCGATGGGCCTCTCTTCTGGGCATGCGGCGGATCGTGGGACGGTTTCTGCCGACCCCCAGAAACGCCCCGGCGCAAACCTTCTACGGCGATCACGGCTTCACCCGACAACCCGACGACGGCAACCCTCCGGAGCGGCAAGAAACCCTCTGGACGTTGGATCTCACCCGTGGAGCCATCTCCACACCGACCTGGATCACCCTGACAGGAGATGACCTTGGAGCGACAGATCAAACAGTTGATGGGGGATCTGCTGAATCTCGATCCCGCCCGGATTGACGACAATACCGCCATGGAGACGGTCGATGGTTGGGATTCGTTCAATCATCTCAATCTCTGCCTGGCCCTGGAACAGGAGTTCGGCATCACCCTGGAGGTGGACGAGATGGAAGCCATGACCTCCTATTACGACATCTGCCTGGACCAAGAGAGAGATCTCCGGCGGGGTCTCGCTCATCCA
>JADGBU010000346.1 GCA_015231295.1 Magnetococcales bacterium
GCAACAAAGCTCCCATTCGCCGCGTCCCCGCGAGCGCGGAGCCTCCCATTCCAAACGTGACCCAAACCTGACACCCGACAAGGCTCTTATGAAAGCATCACCCAATCGCGAACAGTTTCTGTTTCTGGTGACCGGTGGCATCATCCTCGTCCTGATCCTGTTGGTGGTGATCTTCAACATGGTCCGCACCCCAGGGGATCTGATCACCGAAAAAGAGACCCAACCCGCTCCCAAGGTGAAGGTCGGCGACCGAACCGCAGAAGCCAACAAATCCGCCTGGTTGACCCAGGTGGCACCGGCCCCGATCTTCAACGCGGACGGAGAGGCGAAAAAAGAGGATTCCAAGGTGGAGATCGATGCCAAGGATCTCTCCGCACCCGACAACGCCCCGAAAGAACCCGCCAAAACCCAGGAAGCCTGGAGTCCCAAGGATGCCTCGGCACTGGAATCGGCCCGTCTGGACTCCCGGCCCATGCCCCGCGAAGGCGGCCTGAATCCCGCCCGGACCCCCCTAGCTCCTCCCGGCGACAGCCATGCCGGACGCCCCCCCCTGCCCAAAATGGGGAACGAGTCCGGCTCGCGCGCCGCACCGCCGCAACCTTCGGCCCAGGATCACGCCGATCACGCCAGCGATCAGACCACCGCACCGGGAGCCGCCCCGAAGCGTCAGCCCAAGGGTGCCCAGAAGCCCGCACCCGAAGAAACCGAAGAGCCCGAAGAGCCCACGGAAGGCGACAAAACCGCCCAGAAAACCAATACCGCCCCTCCGAACGCCTTTTCGGTGCAGGTGGCCTCGTTCAACGATACCGAGCACTCCACCGCCCTGGCCAACAAGCTCTCCAACCTGATGTTCGACGGCAAACGGATGCCGGTGTTCCAGATCACCCCGAAGGTGGGCAAGAAAACGGTCTACCGGGTCCGGCTCGGTCCCTTTCCCACCATGGCCCGGGCCCAGCAGGCGGCCAATCTGGCCGCCACCAAGGCCGGCGTGAAAGGAACGGTCCTCGGACCGAACCAGTGACCCCCGGCGCATGGTGAACCCTCCCCTTCTCCCGACCCCCTCCATCGCCGATCCCGGATCCACTCCTCCGGTGATCCGGCTGGAAGGGGTGCAACATCGCTTCGGTCGCCATCGGGTGCTGCAGGGGATCGATCTGACCCTGCTGCGCGGGGAGTGCGTGGTGCTCTACGGAGCCAACGGCTCGGGAAAATCCACTCTGCTGGCCCTGCTCTCCACCCTGCTGACCATCCGCGAAGGTCTCTATCTGCTCGACGGCATCGCCGTCCACGAAAATGGCAACGAGGCCCGGGACAAACTGCTGTTCGTGGGTCATCACACCCACCTGTACGGCCATCTGACCCCGGTGGAAAATCTGCTCTTTTTCAGAGATCTGCGAGGTCTGTCGATGCCGGAGGCCCAACTGCGCCAGGCCCTCGACACCGTGGGACTCGCCAAGGCCGCCGATAAACCGGTGCAATGGTTTTCCGCCGGCATGCGCAAACGACTGGCCCTGGCCCGTCTGCTGCTGGCCCAACCCCGTCTGCTGCTGCTCGATGAACCCTATTCGGCCCTGGATTCCCAGGGAGTGGCATGGCTCAACAGCCTGCTCAAGTCCTATCTGGCCCAGGGCGGAGCCCTGGTGATGGCCAGTCACGATCCGGAACGGGTCGCGGCACTGCCCCATCGTCCCCATCAACTGGCGCGCGGGGTGCTCACTCCCATGCCCGCCACCACGCCGGAGTCGGATGCGTGCTGAAAGCCGCCTACCGCATCGCCTGGAAAGATGTCGCCGGTGATCTGCGCCGTCGGGCCACGCTTTCATCCATGCTCTTTTTCGCCATTTCGGTGCTGATCGTCTTTCAGGCCGCTTTCGAACCCGATCGCAAAGAGGCTCTGCGTCTGCTGCCGGGTCTGCTGTGGGCCACCACCCTCTTCACCACCCTGGTGGGATTGGGACGGGTGTTCCAGGCCGAAGAGGAAGATGGTGCCTTCGAAGGGCTGCTGCTCGCCTCGGTGCCCCGAGGGGTGCTCTTTTTTGGCAAATGGCTTGGAAATCTCCTGTTGACCTTGCT
>JADGBU010000347.1 GCA_015231295.1 Magnetococcales bacterium
GCCCGGCGGCAAGTACATGCCCAGTCTGGTGGCGGAGATCGGCGAGTGCATCGAACGGCACCTGGTGAAAATCGGGGTGATCGTGCCGGAACGCTTGGCTGTGGCGGGCATAGGGGGTGAGCGAAAGGGAGCGGTGTGTCCGAAATGCGCACAACCGGCGATGACCCGTCTTGATGGGTGCGAGACGTGTTTGGAGTGCGGGTATTCCAAGTGCGGATAATGGGAGGGTGTATGCGCTGGACAGCGGAGATGGTGAGAGAGCGACTGGAACAGGCGGCCCGGGTGGAGAGGCGCAGACCCTGCGGCAAGGTCCGTCCGGATGGGGCAGGATCGTCCTGGCCGACCAAACAGATGCCCATCGATGGGGCGATCTGTCTTTCCCGTCCCACTCCGGTGGAAATCGCCCTGGCCGAAGAGGCCATGGATTGGTTGCTGCTGATCAAGCCGGAGTGGCGCCGGGTGCTGTGGCGCAAGGCCGAAGGGGCCAGGGAGAGAGAGATGGAATTGGAGTTCGGGGTGCATCGCTCCGTGTTGTACCGGCGGTGCCGCCGTGGGTGGCAGGTGATTGCCAAGTGGTTGACGTGGACCAATGCTACGCGCCATGAACTACTGAAATCCTTCAGCAGTCAGGACGTTACCGAAAAAACATTGCAACATGTTTGACAGGATTATGGTAGATTATCGATAAAATGGCGGGACCGCACGAACGGAAACCGCAGAAGTGAAAACCACCCGCCCGGGAGACTTGGCGGGTTTTTTATTGCCTGGAGGAGACGATGGCCGATTTTCAGAAAGCCTTTTTGAAGACGATGGGGGCGGAAGGCGGGTACAGCAACGATCCGGATGATCGGGGTGGCGAGACGTACCGTGGAATTGCCCGCAAGTTTCATCCGGATTGGCCTGGGTGGAAAATCATCGATGCGTTGAAATCCTACCTTTCCGACCTGCGCCGATGGACCCCTACCGCAGAAATGAACAATCTGGTGGAGGAGTTCTACAAGGAAAAATTCTGGGACGTTTTCCGTGGCGATTCCATCCAGGATCAACCCATCGCGGAAGAAATCTTCGACTCCGGAGTCAACTTCGGGTCATCCACGGAGGGAAAGATCCTGCAACGGGCCATCAATGTGGCGTGCGGCACCACCCTGACCGTGGACGGTAAGGTCGGACCTGCCACCATTGCTGCGCTGAACGATGCCGACCAGCGTGGAAGGGATTCGATCTTGTGGGCCATGAATACCCTTCAGGGCATGCGCTATATCGAGGACGTGGAAGACAATCCGTCGCAACGCAAATACCTGCGTGGCGGGTGGAAAGAGCGGGCGAGGTCGTAATCGGATGGAAATCTACGATGCCTTAAAAGGGATGGCACCCATGCTGGCCTCGGCGTTTCTGGGACCGGGTGGCGGGGTACTTGCCTCCACGGCATTGAATACGCTGTCGGAAGTGCTGGGGGTGGACCATAAAGAGCTGCCAGCCGCCATCCAGGAGATGGACCCCTACAAGATCCGGGATGCCGAGAACCTGTTCGTGGTCCGGATCAAGGAGCTTGGGTTGCAGGAAGTGGCCCTGCTACTCAAGGACAGAGCCGACGCCAGGCAACGGGAAATCACGGTCGGTGCGCACTGGATCATGCCGACCCTAGCGATGATTAGCCTGTTGGGGATGTTCGGTATTTTCATGCTGTTGATGCTGGGGAAATTGCCAGCGGACAGCACCAACGTCGGGATGGCGATTGGGCAAGTATCCGGCATCGCCATGGCCGTCATTTCCTATTACTTCGGATCATCCATTGAGAAAGGAAAATAATGGACCCCACCACCCTGATCCCCCTCATCAGCGGCGGGGGGCCGACTGCGTTGATCGCGGTCCTGGCGGTCTTCATCATGGTGCTGCGCCGTGATCTGCGCGATTTGCAGAAGGAATTTCACGAATTCCAAATCGCCCAGATTGCCAACAGCGCGACCAAAACCGACCTCGCGGCGATCAACGCCACCCTCAATCAAATTTTTGATCTGTTACGTGAACAGAATCACACCTGTGGCCGTGACTGCGCGGCGATGCAGCAGATC
>JADGBU010000061.1 GCA_015231295.1 Magnetococcales bacterium
GGTCCGGGGGCGATCATCGCCCCCGGTGGAGGTCTGGAGGCAACGCCTCCAGGGTGTTGACTTGTTGTCCCAAGGGCTTCGCCCTTGGATCCCACCAGGGGGATAATCCCCCTGGACCCCTGAACGTTTTATGACGCCGTGGGTGGACCGAACGCGGCGAGCTTGTGTTCCAACCACTCCCGATTGTGCTGCAACGCCATCTCCACCCGCAACGCGAACACCGGCATCGGTATCTGGACGCCGGAGAGCTTGACCGCATCTTTTTCGGTGCAGACCAGGGCCCCGGCCCCTTGACGGCGGGCCTGCGTCACCAGATGTTGCAACTCCTCCTCCTGGAAGGCGTGATGATCGGGGAAGGGGTGCCAACTGGTCACGCGGAGCGGCAACGCGGCCAGCGTGCGCCGGAATCCTTCCGGAGCGGCCAGACCGCAAAAGGCCAGCACGGCACCGGACAATCCATCCAGAGACAACGAATCCCCGGCGTTTGACAGGGGAATCCAGACGGTGGGACGGTGCGTCGCGGTCAGCAGGGGCGTCCGGGGAAAACGCTGCACGAGCCGGGAACGGGTATCCAGGGCGCGTTCGGGATCGTCGGCGCGGGTGAGGATCAGGGCGTCGCAGCGCGCGAGGGCGTCGATGGACTCCCGCAGGATGCCGCCGGGCAACAGTCGCCCATTGCCGAAGGGGTGCCGGGCATCCAGCAACACCAGATCCAGATCCCGTTGCACATCGAGCCGCTGGAATCCGTCGTCCATGAGGATCAGGGAGCAGCGATAGCGTTCCACGCCGTGACGGATCAGGGCGGGCCGATCGGCACCGGTCAGCACCGTGACGCCGGGGAGTGCGCGGGCGAGCAAGACGGCTTCATCGGCGGCCTCGGGCGGGGAGAGCCGTACCCCATCCGGATCGGCCACCACCGTCACCCGCGCGCGGGAGCGTTGACGATAGCCGCGACTGACGATGCCGACCCGGTGTCCCAGGGATTGCATCCGGCGGGCGAGCCACAGCACCATGGGGGTTTTTCCGGTGCCGCCGACGGTCAGATTGCCGACGCTGATCACCGGACAGGGAGCCCGCAACGCCTCGATCCAGCCGCGTCGATAACCATCGGCTTTCAGGCTCTGGAAGCGCCCGAGCAGCGTGCCGCACCCTCCCAGCGCGGCGAGCAGCAGTCGCATTCCCGGAGAGTCCGGTTCCCGTTCGCCGTTGAGCCAGGGGAGCAGGGTCTGCATCGGCGGGGTCAGGGCTCCGGCAGGGCGTGACGGATGGCGGCGATGGTGCGATCGAGCGCGCCGGCATTGAGGGGAATCACGGCGCGGGCGGCTTCTCCCATTTTCTGGCGGAGCGGGAGATTTTCCAGCAGGTCGGTCAGGTGATGGCGCAACGACTCCGCCGAGTCGATTCGGAGCGCGCCTCCGGCCTGTTCCAGTTGCGCGGCGATCTCCCGGAAGTTGAACACATGCGGACCGAACAGCACCGGCAATCCCCAGGCGGCGGCTTCGAGCATGTTCTGTCCGCCCCGGGGCACCAGGGAGCCGCCGACGAAGACCACCTGACCATACCGGTAGAGTGCCGCCAGCCAGCCGATCTCATCCACCAGCAGCAGGGGCGTCTCCCAGGTGCCGTGGGTTGCGGAGAAGCGTTGGGCGTGCAATCCGGCTTGTTGGATCTCCTCGAAGAGTACCGGGCAGCGTTCCGGATGGCGGGGCACCAGAATCAGACGCGGGGCGAGGGGGTGTGCGAGCAGTTGCCGATGGATCGTCAACAGAATTTGTTCTTCTCCCGGATGGGTGCTGGCGGCGATCCAGACCGGCTGTTCCGGCAGCGGCAGACGCAGGGCCAGTTGGCGGGTCAGTTCCGGATCCGGGGATTTGAGGGCCTGATCGTATTTGAGATTGCCGGTGACGATCACCCGATCGGGGGGTGCGCCCATGGCGATCAACCGTTCGGCGTCCGGGGCGGATTGCATGAGATAGCGGTGTCCATCGGCCAGCAGCAGGCGGGTCAGGGCCCGGATGGCGTGATAGCGGCGAAACGATCGGGGTGAAATGCGACCGTTGACCACAAAGATCGGAACGCCCCGTTTGGCCAGCACCCGGAAGAGGCCGGGCCACAATTCGGTTTCCATGATCACCAGCAGGCGCGGCTGGATGGCATCGATCAGGGGATGGAGGCAGAGCGGCAGATCGATGGGGAGATAGTGCCAGTTGGCGGCTTCCGGGATTTTTTCCCGCGCCACCTGTTGTCCGGTGCGGGTGACGGTGGTGATGATCAGCGGGTGGTCGGGAAAGCTCTGAATGAGGCGGGCGGCCAACTCCCGCGCCGCCATGACCTCGCCCACGGAGACGGCGTGCAACCAAACGCATGGTTTGTTGGTGTGATTTTTGCTATCTTGTTGAGAGATCCAACCCAGGCGTTGCCGCACGGTGCCGCGATATTTCGGCGTGGAGAAATAACGCCAGATCCACACGGGCAGGGTCAGCAGAATGACGACCGTCAACAAGGTGTGGTAAAGGGCATGCATTTTTTCACTCAAGCCGGAGTCGGCGGCACGCGATCAAGAGTATCAGGATCGACCACCGCGCAACCATATACCATGCCCCACGGCGTGGAATCGAGAGATTCTGGTAAGGAAGGTTGAAAAAGTGGCCAAAATCCTTCATGATCGATCGAGTGGGCTCTTTTTTTTCACGAGGGGCTCTCCTGGTCGGTTTTCGAGTCCCAACAAAGGGTCGCGGATGATGAATCAAGCATGGATGATCGGTGGCATCGTGTGTCTCTCCCTGGTGGCGGGGGGATGCACCACCGGCGAGATGGTCGCCGGAAAACCGGCTCAGGCCGTCAACAATACCATGGCCCAGGCCGCCCATGAAGCGGTCGTCGCCGAATCCGTCGCCCTGGATCGGCGTCAGGAATCCGTCGCACGCCCGATGGAAGATCCCTGGCAGAGCAATCCCGCCGAAATGAGTCGCGATGCCCAAAGGCTGAACAACGCCTCTCCCGATCGGGATGTCCACAAGCAGATCGTTCAGGAATCGGCCAATCTCGAACGGCGCGATGACCAGATGCGCGCCCTGGAGAAACGTTCTCCCCCCACGCTGCCGCCGCCGGTCCTGCCCCGTTACGATCGCCTCTCCGACATTCTGGTCTCCCTGGAAATGGACAAGGTGGATGTGCGTCAGGCGCTGCGCGCGCTGGCCAAGCAGTCCAACCTGAATCTCCTGCTCGATCCGGCGGTGCTCGAAGAGGCCCCGTTGGTGACGGTGAGCTTCCAGAAGGTCTCCGCCGCCACGGTGCTGCGGGAGGTGTTGCGCCTCGCCGATCTCCACGGGGTGATCGAGGAGAATGTCCTGCGGGTCATGCCTTTCCAGGAGGTGGTCATTCCGCTCAATTTTCTCGAAACTCACGTCACCTCCACCTTCGATTCGGGTGGGGATGTGCTCGGGGGCTCTCCCCTCAAAGAGGGCGGTGGCAGTACCGGTCTCAAGGGGGGATTCGCCATGAGCGGTGGTGCCAAATCGACCAATCCCTACGAACCGATCGAAAAGACCGTCGCGGCCCTGGTGGGCGACAAGAAGGGCACCTATCAGATCAACCGCCAGACGGGTACACTTTTCTTGCGCGCCAAGCCTTCGGCGGTCCAGTCGGTGAGCGATCTGGTGCAGCGGTACAAAGAGATTCTCGATCGTCAGATTCTGATCGAAGCCCGCTTGATGGAAGTGCAATTGAGTGATCAGTTCAATGCCGGGATCAACTGGGCCGTGCTGCGCTCCAATCTGGCCGTGACCAGTGGGGTGGCTCAGGTCATCACCACGGCCACCATGGGGCAGGGGCTGGTGTTGTCCGACGGCACCACCAATCCCATGGGGGTGACGGCCAGCAAGCCGACCCTTTCGTTGACCATCCCCAGCACCTCCGATGTCACCACCAGCGCGCGTGCGGCCCTCGGTGCCAAGGCTTCCGGTCTCGGGGTCGCGCTGGGCGGCGATCGGGGCCTGATGTTTCTCGATCTCCTGAAGCAGTTCGGGGATGTGCGCACCCTTTCCAATCCGACCATCCGGGCTCGTCACGGGCAACCGGCCATGATCAGCGTCGGGCAGTCGAGCAACTATGTGCAAAAGACCAAGGTGACGCCGGCGGCCAACGCCACTACCGCCCCGACGGTCGAAGTGACCACCGCCACCCTCTTCGACGGGGTGATGATGGGTGTGGTGCCGTTCATCTCCACCGATGGCAAGATCACCTTGTCGGTCCATCCGATCCAGAGTTCCCTGGTGCCCGGCAGTCTGGCCCTGCAAGATGTGGGTGTGGGTTCCTCCAAGGTGTCGTTGCCTCAGGTCAATCTCAAGGAGATCAGCACCCTGCTGGAGTTGAAGGATCGGGATACGGTGCTGCTCGGCGGTCTGATCGACAAGAATGCCACCCGCTATCGAACCGGAACGCCGTTTCTATCCGATTTCCCTCTGCTTGGCAGACTGTTCACCCATGACCAGGACAACGAAATCGCCCGGGAACTGGTCATCATGCTGCGGGTTACGATTCTGTGAGCGTGATCTACGAAGCCCTGCGCCGACGGAAACGATCGGAATCCCCCACGATGATCCCCCGGTTCGACGCCGAGGGGAACGCGCTCGGTCTGGACGGATTCGAGGAGAGTGAAGGCGGTACGGGACGTTGGGCCCAGTTTTCGGCCTGGTTTCTGGAGGCGTCGCTGCTGGTGCGGACTGGCGTGGTCGCGTTGCCGCTGGTGCTTTTGTCCGGAATCGGGGGTGGGGTCTACTGGTCCTTTTTCCACGACTCCCAGGAGGCTCCGGTGGTGGCCAAAGCGGGCAGCCCAACCGCCCCCCAGAGCGACAAGAAGGGCGAGGCCAAAAGCGGTGCCCGGTCGGGCATCGACGAGGAGTTGTTCTCCGGGGCTCCGGAAGGGAGCGGGAGCGCGGTGGATCCGGCGGCGGTGCTGGCCGAAAGCGAAAGCGCGCCCGTGGTCGAGGAGATTTCCGAAGAGAAATTGCTGGCAATCTTTGGGGACTCCTCTCCGCCGGAGGAGAGTTCCAGGGAGAACCGTACCGCTGCGGTTGCCGGAGGTGCTGGTGTGGCTCCGTTGGTGGTGACGCGGGAGGAGGAGAGCGCAGCACTGTCGCGTTCCCGGCGCGGCGCGGCCAAGGTCGAAGAGAGCGTCGCCCCCGAAGTGCTGGAGTCCAGAGAGCGGGAGGTCGCCCGCGTGGTGGCCGATCTGAAACTCGCCATGAGCCGCGACGATGCCAAAGGGGTCCGGGAGCTTTTCATCAAGTTGGGCAAGGTCAAGGCGGGCGGCGAGAAGGATCCTTTCGTGCTCAATATGCAGGCCTATTGGGAGATCTCCAAGGGGCGTTACGATCGGGCCGCCGTGCTGCTGAAACAGGTGTTGGATCGTCGCAAGGACGATCTGGAGGCCGGTCTGAATATGGCCTTGGTGGAGATGTCCACCCGGCGTGCCGACGAGGCCCGGGAACGGCTGCATCTTCTGTCGCGACTCTATCCCGGTGAAGCCCGCATTGGAGAAATGCTGCGCTATCTGCCTTGAACCGCGCCATGTCCGCCAGCCCACGCCCCTCTTCTCCCAATCCGCAGCCCGAACGATGGGATGATGTCGCCCGTCTGGTGACGATGGCGCGCGAAAGCGAAGCCTATCTGCATTTTCTCGGGCTTGCCCGCAATCCTTTTCCGGTCTCTCCGGATGCCGATTTCTTTTTTCTGCCCACCCGCATCGACGCCCTGATCAGCGAGATTCTGCATTGCATTCACACCCGCAAGGGTTTTCTGATGATTACCGGCGAGGTGGGACTGGGCAAGACCACGGTCAGCCGGCGCATTCTGCGTACCCTGGAAGAGACTCAGGTCGAAACCGCCTGGGTGTTCAACACCTTCATTCAGGGTTCGGCGTTGCTGGAGGAGATCAATCGGGATTTCGGCATCGAGGCGGAAGGGCTCTCGCCACGGGAGCAGATGGCCGCCTTGAACCGCTTTCTGCTGGAGCGGTACGAGGCCCGGATCAACTGCGCCATCGTCATCGACGACGCCCAGAATCTCACCGCCGAAAGTCTGGAACTGATCCGCATGATCTCCAATCTGGAGTCCCATGCCGAAAAGCTGGTGCAGATTCTGTTGGTGGGTCAATCCGAACTGGAGGCGAAGCTCGAAGATCACGCCTTGCGCCAGCTCAAGAGTCGCATCGTGCTCCACGCCCGTATGACCCCGTACAGCCTGGATGAACTCAAGCGGTATATCTCCTTCAAGCTGCATGCCGCAGGCAGTGCCGGAGGGGTGACGATTCCGGATGGCGGGTATCGGCTGTTGCATCGTCTGACCGGAGGAAATCCCCGCAGTATCAACAATTTGATGGATCGTTGTCTGTATGCGTTGTTCGCGTACAGCACCACGCGCCTTACCCCCCGGTTGATCCGCAAGGTGGCCCTGGAGTTGGGCATGCGTCACGTCGGCAGGGCGTGGGGCGAATGGCCGAAGCGTTTGGCTTGGCTGTTGGGCGCGCTGTTGGTGGGTGCTCTGGGCGTGTGGGTCGGCTCCACCTGGAAAGGGGAACGCCTGGCGTCGGAAACCTCGGCGGCGGTGACGGAAAAGAGTGAACCGCCGCGCGTCGAGGGGCGGAAAGAGCCGGAACCGGAGAAGAAAACGCCGGAAGAGAGTCCTCCCCCCCGGGAACGGGAGCCGGAACCGGTGCGACCGGTGGCCGAGTCGCCCAGGAGCGAGGCGGGGGCAGGGCGTCCGGCGGGAGAGTCCGGCGCGCAAGGCGCGCGCGAGGAGAGTCTGGCCGGGCCGGTGCTGCCGGAGGTGAAACGGTTTCTGGCCTCGTATGGTCTGGAAGCGTATGAGCGGGGCTTTGTCGCGGGGTTGCTGGCGGGCGGGGTCGATGGGGTGGCCCGGAGAATCGAGGAGGATAAGGGGCTGGTGCTGGTGGTGTTGCGGGAGGTGCCCGCAGAGGTGCGCTCCGGCTTCGCGCCGTTGAACTTCGGTCCGAATCACTATCTGTTCTGGAAACCCGCCCTGGCGGTCAAGAATTTTTATTACGGCTATGCCGGACCGGAGATCAAAGGATTGCAGGAGCATCTGGCCCGGATCGGGTTTCATCCCCATCCGGCGGATGGCATCGTGGGCCGGTTGCTGATGAATGCCGTGACCCGCTATCAGAAGGCCCGCAATCTGCCGGTGACGGGATGGCCGGATGCGACGACGCTCTTTCTGGTGGTACACGATCGCAAGGAGGGGACGACGGTCGCCGCCGAGAAGAGTCTCGCCGGAAGCGTCGCCAAGGGAGGCAGTTGGGTGATTCAGTTCATGAGTCTGCGCCAACTGGACGAGGCGGAAAAGTTGCAAAAGGAGCTTGCCGCCAAAAAGATCGAAACCGTGATCCTGACCCATGTGAAGCCGGATGGCTCGGCGTGGCACGCGGTCCGCACTCCCCCCGTGGCCGATCGGCTCCGCGTCGAGCAGATGGCGAAGGATCTGGTATCGCAATTTGGCGTGAAAGGCGTTATCATGCCTTATATCCCGGCGGAATCAACGGGTAGACAATGATCCTGAGACGGTGATTTTCGGGAGGAGAGGTGCATCATGGCTGAGTTGGAAAAAGTCCCGAAACAGATCGGCGAACTTCTCAAGGAAAAGGGGCTGATCCGCGACTCCCATATCGAATTGGCCCTTCAGGATCAGAAGGTCACGCGGGAGAGAGTCGGTGAAATTCTGGAACGGTTGGGTTTCATCTCCCAGTTCGACATCGCCACCACCATCGCCGATCAGGATGGCCGCAAGTATGTCGATGTGGATCAAAAACGGCCCATGCCGAGCAGTCTGCGTCTGTTCAACCTCAATGCCTGCCTGACCAATAAATTTCTGCCCTATTTCAACGACGACAAGGAAGTGATCGTCGTCACCTATTCCGATGACGTGGATGGTCTGGAACGGTTCATCTCCCGCGCCACGGGTCTGAAACCCCGTGTCCGCCAGGGCGAGAAAAGCAAGATCATCAATGCGATCCAGTATTATTATTACTTTCTGGAAAATCCGGTCGAAAAACTGATCCAGAAAGAGATGCAACTCCTCGCCGGGGATCGGGACGGGGTGCGTTCGCTGGATTCGTTCGTGGTGCATCTGTTGCAGTTGGCGGTCAAGGCGCGGGCGTCGGACATTCACATTCGTCCCATGGATATGTCCATCAGCGTGGCGTTCCGGGTCGATGGCGTGATGCGTGCCCAGTTCGCCTTGCCGTTGACCTTCAAGCGGCTCATCACCACCTTGAAAATGCGATCCGGCATGGATATCTCCGAGCAGCGTCTGCCCCAGGATGGCAGCTTCTCCGAGACGATCCTGAACAATCAGTTCGATTTTCGCGTGTCGTCCACGGTCTGCCCCTACGGGGAAAATCTGGTGATGCGACTGCTCCCCACCAAGGGGGATTTCATGAGCATGCGCCAGTTGGGGGTGTTCGAGGAGGATCTCGATCTGTTGACCGAAATCTTCAACGAACCGTTTGGCATCGTCTTGTTGACCGGACCCACCGGTTCCGGCAAGACCACCACCCTCTACGCGGCGGTGCGACGGTTGAATCTGACCGAAAAAAATATCCTGACCGTGGAAAACCCCATCGAATATCGCATTCCACTGATCCGCCAGACCCAGATCAACGTCAAGGCGGGCTACACCTTCGCCAATGCGATCCGCTATTTTCTGCGTCACGACCCGGACGTGATCCTGGTGGGCGAAATCCGCGATACCGAAACCGCTCAGACCGCCGTTTCCGCCTCCGAAACCGGACATCTGGTGCTCTCCACCCTGCATACCAATACCGCGTTCGGTGCCATTCCCCGACTGCGTTCGTTGGGCATTCCCAACTTCATGCTGGCCGACTCCCTGGTGGGGGTGGTGAGCCAGCGACTGGTGCGCAAGATCTGTCCCGGTTGCAAGGAGGAGTACCACCCCCCGGAAAGTGAATTGACCTATCTGCGGGAACCGGATGTCCGACTGCTGTGGCGGGGGCGGGGCTGCGAGGATTGCCGGGGCAGCGGTTATATGGGACGAACCCTGATCTATGAAATCGTCCGCTCCAACCGGGAGCTGGCCGGCATGATCGGACGGGATGTGGATCTGGAAACCATGGAGAGTGCCGCGAGAAAATCCGGCTATCGTACCATCTTCGATTGCGCGGTGCGCAAGGTGATGCTGGGTCAGACTTCGGTGCAGGAAGTGATCCGGGTGTTGGGACACTGATTCGGGAGCGCGGGAATGGCCTATTTCCACTACAAGATGATCGGCAAGGATGGCATGATCCAGGGTGGATTGGTGCAACTTCCCTTCGACAGCACCATCTCCGCCATCTCCTATCTGGAACAGAAAGGAGGAGCCGTCATTTTCGCCAAGCCGCTCCATCCGGTGGTCGGGGCGATTCATGGCGGCATCGAGCGGTTCTTCGAAACCAAGGTCGAAACCGCAGATATGGCCGAGGCCCTCAACAATATGGCGATCATGCTCAAGGCGGGCATTCCGGTGGTATCGGCGATCCAGGACGCCATGGCCGATAACGAAAACCCCACCCTGGCCAAAGTGGGACAGGATCTGGTCAGCCGGATCCACTCCGGGGCCACCCTGTCGGAAGCGGCCCGCTATTGGGCGCGCTATTTTCCCGATACCGCCCTGTTCCTGATGCGCATCGGCGAAGAGACCGGCTCCCTGGATCGCACCATCCTGGATGCCTCCCGCCACATGCTCAAGGTGGACAAGATCAAACGGGAAACCAAAAGTGCCCTGATGTATCCTGCGTTCATGTTTATCGCCATTTTCGGGGCCATGGCCTTCTGGCTCTATTTCGTGGTGCCGCTGATGCTGCCGCTGTTGCAGGCCACCGGCAAGCAACTGCCCGGTTTGACCCTGGGCATCATCGCGGTGGCCGATTTTCTCCGGGATCAACTGCTCTCCATTCTGGTTGGCGTGGTGGTGTTTGTGTCTTTGTTCAAGCAGGGGGTGCGCCGTTCTTTTCGTATGCGCCGCACGGTTCATGCCGTACTGCTCAAGATGCCGATCCTCAAGCTGGTGATGCACACCTCCAATCTGGCCTTCATCACCGAATATCTGAGCCTGCTGCTCAACGCGGGCGTGGATGTGGTCAAGAGCATCGACATTCTGGGCGGCTCCCTGAGCAACGAAATCTACAAGGAAAAACTCGGCGAAGTGCGTAACGGGCTGATCAACGGTCTGGGTCTGCGCCACTCCTTTGCCGATGCGCGGATTTTCCCCCCCTTCGTGGTGCGGATGATCGGCATCGGTGAACTCAGCGGCGCGCTCTCCGCCCAGTTGGACTTCGCCGCCGCCGAATATGACCGCCGACTCGACGATCTGGTGAAAACCCTGGGAAAAAGCATCGAACCCATCGCCCTGGCTCTGGGCGGCGGACTGTTCGTGCTGTTGCTGGTCGGGATGTTCATGCCGCTTTACAGCATGGTCGGGTGATGCGACGCAATACAACGGGATGATGGATGCGTATGGGACTCTCCTCTGGTCATGGGATGTCAAGACAATGAAGCGTGATCCTCTCTCTGACGCGAAGGCCCGCTGCGGCGGGTTTTCCCTGGTCGAGCTTTCGATTGTCATGATCATCATCGGATTGATCATCGCCGGTGGTGTGACGGTCTTTCAGCCCTCCATGCGGCAGACCTACAAGGCCAAAAACGAGGTGATCGTCCGTCATGCGGTCGATGCGATGATCGGCTTTTCGGGATCCTACAAGCGTCTGCCCACCACGCTGCAAAGCGTGATCAACAGCCCCAAGGATGCCCAGAATCAGGATCTCTCCTACGCCTATGACGATCATTTTCTCGATGAAAGCTCCATCTGCAATCGCAACAGTGCCGTTTTGAGCATTACCGGCTCCAATTACACCGTCAGCGATGTCGCGTTCGTGATCTGGAGCAAGGGATATGATGGTGCGGTCAGCCCGAGCAAGTCGAGCGGACCCTTCAGCACCGCGACCGCTTTCAGCGTGCCGAGCTATTCGGAAACCAAAGGCGCGGTGCAGGATGATCTGGTGGGGTGGGCCACCCTGACCCAGCTCAAGGCGGCGGTTGGTTGCGGCGGCAGCGTGATGAAAATTCTGGCCTCGGAGTTGCCGGTGGGCAAGGTGGATCTGGCCTACTCCACCACGGTGACGTTCACTCCGGATGGGGGCTTGTCTCCTTATTACTGGTGTGTGGAGTTCCCCGCCGCGTTGAGCGACAAGTTCACCTTTTCGCCTTCGGTGCTGCAAACCGCTTTCGGGAACTGTGCCACCACCGCGAACGCCTACGTGACCGGAACCACCTTGACCATGGCCCCCAACGCCAATACGTTCGCCTCCACCGAGCAGGGCGGTCCTTACGATTTTGTGGTGTATCTCAAAGACAGCAACGCCACGGTCAATTCGGTCAGCAGACGGTTCAGTTTTTACGTCAACGAGTAGCGGCGAGGTCGCAGGCACGGGCCCGCTTGCTCCGGGGGAAGGGTGGCACATGAACAGATCGCGAGAACACGGTTTCAGTTTGATCGGCATGGCGATGCTTCTGGTGCTCATCTCCATCGGGCTTTCCACGACCTTTTATCTGATTCCCAATTATACCACCATCAACCGGGAGAAAACGGTTTCGGCCCTGGAGGCGGATCGGGATGCGATCATCGGTTATGCCCTGGCCAACGGGCGACTGCCGAATGCCACCGAGGTCGTCAGCGTGCTGCCCGGGCGTCAGGATGGTTATTTTCAGGATATCGAGTATGCCTATGATATCCGTCTCTCCGTGCCGGACTCCATCTGCGCCACGCCCGCCAGTTACATCACCGTCGGAACGGAAAGCAATGTGGCGTTCGTGCTCTGGAGTCGCGGGGTCAACGGCACCGTGGATGGCGGCAAGAGCGCGGGACCGCAACAGGCTGCGGTCAGCATTTCCGATCCGGGGGGGGATGATGCGATGGTGTGGGGGAGTCTGGAGGCGTTGCGTCGGCATTATCAGTGTCAGGAGTTGGTCTCTTCGACGACCTTGAATATCGATGTCGATGGTTTGGTGGCCGGATTCGAGGAGCAGACCTATGCCTCCACCGTGACCTTCAAGCCGGTGGGGGGGAGCGGGGATATGAACGCCTATCAGTGGTGTGTGGCGAGTCAGGATATCGCCAGCGGGGGCACCCTGAACGACGATGTGGCCTTTACGATGACCCCTTCGGGTACGGGTGTGACGGTTGCCTCCGCCACCAGTTGCACGCCGTCGTCGAGTCATGTGGGCCGTTCCATGAGCTTGGCGGGCATTTCCGCGTTCGAGACGTTGGAAGGGAATATTTTGCAAGGCACATCCTATCCGTTTCGGGTGTATGTGAAAGATGGCGTGGGCAATCTGGCGGATCGGGGCTTCAAGTTGGTGATCAAGGCCTCCGCCGGGGAGATTTCCCTGCCCAAGAGCTACTCTTCGGAGCAGTTGGCCACCTTGAGTTCTCAATATGCCGGAGATGAGATCTACTATGCCGGGTTGTCTTATCCGGTTTATGGCATCATCTGGTTGGAGATCGATCGTTTCACGGCGAATGCCGATGGTTCGATCACGGACAACCTGACCGGCCTGGAGTGGTTGAAGGATGCCGATTGCTGGACCACCCAAACCTGGACCGGAGCCCTGGATGCGATCGCGGCTCTGAACGGTACGGCGGGGACATTCACCTGTGCCAATTCGGGCACGACCTACACCGGCAGTGCCCGGGATTGGCGTCTGCCCAATCGCAACGAGTTGCGCAGTTTGATCTCTCTGGGAAGAACCGCTCCGGCCTTGCCATCCGGCCATCCCTTTTTGGGTACGCCTGCGGAGTCCTGGAGCAGCAGCTCCAACCTTCGGGATACCCCTGCGAGCAACGCCTGGACCGTCGATTTTTCCAGTGGTTCGATTCAGTCCCAGGCGAAGAGTTCCCAGGGGCAAGGGCAGGGACAAGGGCAGGGACAAGGGCAGGGGCAGAACAGTGCCAAGTATCAGGTTTGGGCGGTGCGTGGTGGTACGTGACGCCTTGCTTTGTCGGAGTCGGGAACATGGCGCGTAACGGTGTGGCAGAGGGGAGGAGTCGGCGGCGGTGGGTGGTCGCGATCGGGGTCTGGGGCGGCTTGCTGCTCTCTGCCGAGGGCATGGCCGGAGTCGCGTCGGTGCCTGCGACCGGTCAGAAGGATCCCTATGACGCGACGCGCACGACCGATGAGGATGGCGATCTGGAAAAGGGAGTGGCTTGGCCCTCGCCCCGCTTCAGCGATCGTCAGGATGGCACGCAGCTCGACAAGTTGACCAATCTGATGTGGATGCAGAATGCCCATTGTTGGGGCACCATGAAATGGACCGATGCGTTGGATCGGGTCGCGGCCTTCAATGCCCGTACCGTCACCACCTGCACCAGTGGCACCACTCCGACCGCCGTTTACACGGATTGGCGTTTGCCCTCCCGTCTGGAGATGGAGAGTTTGCTTGATATGGGGGTGGCGACGCAGCCCCCGTTGCCCAGTGATCATACCTTTGATGTGGGGAGCGTCGAGGCGGCCTCTTATTGGACGAGCACATCGGATGCCGCCGATCTGTCGGGGGACGCCTGGTATGTGGATCTGGATACCGGCGCGGTGGGATCGGATGCGAAGAACCGGTCGTATTATTTCATGCTGGTGCGGGGCCGCTGATTTGCCATAAAAAAACCCGCTTCCGACGGGCGTGGAGTCACGATCGGAAGCGGGTCAAAGGTACGACGGTTCAAGCAAACCGCAATCAGTTGTACGACGGGATGGTGAAGGTGGCGGTAAGACCACTGACCGCCGCGTCGGCCACGGTGTTCAGGGATTGTCTGAAGACGGTTTCGAGTTCGGTCTGGGCGTTGTCTGCGGCACCGGTGAGTGTGAAGGAGATGGTCAGCACGCCAGCGTTTCTGGTGACGCTCGTTTGCGAGATCACACCACCACCATAATTGAAGGTCGTGGGGATGTTGCCGTTGCCCGTACCCCAGCCAACGGTGTCGGTGGTGGAGGAGGTGTGAATGGCGGATTGGATCCAGGGGTTGAGATATTGCTGATAGGCTTTGACCGCCTCAGCCTTCAGCATGGTGGTCCGACCCACGGCGATGGCCGACACGATCAGACCGATGATGACCAGCACGATTGCCATTTCGACGAGGGAGAAGCCCGCTTCTCCGGGTTTGTGGATCTGAGGACGACGCATGTTCATGATGAGGATGGTTCCTTGTGATTTTAGGGGTGTGATTAAACATTAATAAACGCAACCTGCGGGATGCGTCGTTTTCTTTGCAGTATACCTGTCTATGTACAGGATATTTTCCGTGGGAACGGCAACGAAGTCAATTTAAAAAAAATTAATCAACGAATTGATAAACTTTATGAGAGCGGGTATGGAGGTCACATTTTTTGTTGCGGAAGTGGCATTGGTATTGCTTTTTTTCGATATCCATCGAAGAATGATCCGATTTGGGACGATTCTCCGTTCTTCCAATTGACGAGGTGGCGTGGGCATGAAGGCCTTGATTCATCAGATCGCCGTGTTGTGGCGTTCCCTCTACATTGTGGTGGGCCTCGCCGTGTTGGGGGGCATGCCCTATTTGGGCGATCAGAGTTGGAGCCTGTTTCAGGAATATCAGCGGGCTGGCATCCGTTTGCAGGAGGCCAAGGCCAACCGCGTGAAACTGGAGGCAAAGGCGTCGAAAATCCAGGACTATCAGAAATATGCCGAGGAGGTGAAAGCGTTCCAGACGGCCATCCGGGACAATCGTCTCGATTCGGGCAACTGGACCAGCTATGAGGTGGCCGTCAAGGATCGCTTGAGCACCGTCACCGACATGCGGACCCTGCTGTCCAACGCGGGCCCCACCTCCCGTTACTATTTCCGGCCCAAACGATTGGAGATCGTCTCCTTGTTTTCCAGGGAACATCTGCCGGCGGAACTCCAGAAGGCGATGACCAGCAAGGAGAATCTGAAAACGCCCTCTCCGGCTCTGGTCAAATTTTTGGGAGCCGACGGAAAATTGCCGGTTGCTGGCGAGAAGGTGTTGATGTCGCTTTCGGGTACGTTTCTGGTCTTCTCCCGCCTGTGAGCCCGTGGCAGATGGATCGATGGGACCGATCGGGGGTGGCGTTTGGGTGTCAACGGGATGATGAGGCATGAAAAAAGCCCTGCTGGATCAATGGATCATGGATGTGGATGGCGCGGCCTGTCAGGTGCAACGCCGCATGGCCGAACCCTTGGAAGAGATCGCCTCGGTCAAGGGCAACAAGTGGGTGATCACCGATTTCGGCGGAGCCGTGCCCCGTTTCATGACCATCGACGCTCCGGTCAAATATGCCGAAATCATGCTCCAGAGACGCCTTCAGGATCAGGGGGAGATCGGCGAGAATGCCCGCATCTGCACCCACTGGAAACGGGCGCGCGGCGATCGTTCCACCGATATTTTCTTCACCGCCGTCGAGGGGGATCTGCTCGGAGCCTTCGAGGATCGGGCGCGCGAGGATGTCGATCATCATCTGTTCTTCTCCGTCTATGCGGTGATGTATGCCTGCCTGCGGGACTTCTCCAAAAACCGAATGACATTGCTTATGTTCGAGCACGATCGGCATGTCGATCTGCTCCTGGGACGCTCCGGACAGGTGTTGGCCGCCAGTCGGGTTTCCGGCTATTCCAATGCCCGCGAGGTCAAGGAGCAGCAGGTGGAGACCGTGGGACACGAGTTGCAAGCCATGCTGGCCGAACTCCACGGGAAACTGGAACTGATCGTCCACAGCGGCTGGATGCGCGGCGTGGAAACCGAAGCGGCCTCGACCACCGGATTTTCATCCAGCGGTCGCAGCACCGGTTTTTCCGCCTTTTCCCAGTTCGAAACCCGCGAAGCCGCCACCCAGACCGGTTGGGCCTCCTCGGAAAGCGCCTCCCTGGGCAAGGAACAGAGCCGGTTGATGACCGTGGAGTGGGGACAGAAACTCGCCAGAAATTTCAACGTCCCCATCAAGCTCTTGAAGCCGAAACTCTATGAGATCAAAGGCGATGAGTTCGTGGTCTCCTCGTTTCAGGAGGCCATGAGCCATCTGGATGTGGGCGATGCCATCTCGCCGGCCATCGATCGTTATCAATATCTGGCGCAGCGGTTGATGCCCTGGATGACGATCCTGTCGCTCTTGATCGTGTCCGGCCTCTATCTGGGTGGACTCTGGATGCAGCGTCAGACCGCTCTGGTGAACGAAGAGATTCAAAAATTGACCGATATCGGCTCCGCCGCCGCGCTGAAGGTCGAACCGGTCGATCCGGAATTTCCCAGAATGGTCGAATTCACCGACGGTCTCAATCGGTTGAAAACCGCATCGTCGTTTCAGGGGGTGCTGGTCGATATTTCCAATTCGATGAATGGCAAGGTGGTGTTCGATCAGTTGATCGTCGAATACAATGATCGGATCAAGGCCGTGATGACCCTGAAAGGTCGCATCAAATCTCCCTTCGCGCAGGCCAGTCAGGAGCACGAGAATTTTGTCGGAGCCTTGATCAGTCGCGGTTATCGGGTGATCAAGAGCGACCTCTCCACCGATGTCGCCGAGTTGCTCTTTACCCTGAAACTGGAGCGGGAGTAGGCATCATGAAGGCAAAACGCTTTGGTTTGATTTCCATCTCCTTGATCGTGATGGCCTTCCTGTTGACCCTGGGACATCTTTCCTGGCAGGCGATGCAGAGTGTCGTGGCGGTGGAACCGCCCAAGCTGATCTTGGGCAAGGAGAAAGAACAAGAGAAAGAAGGGGGCGTCCCGAGTGTGGACGGGAGCGTCAGGAAGATCATGCAGTCCCTGCTGCCCGAACTCGAACAGTTGCGGATTCCGCCCACCCAGTCCCAGGGGGGCGTCAATATGGAAATGCTGGGCTTCTCCGGACACTCCGTGGCCTCGGATCAGGCCATCGCCAACCGTCCCGAGGAGGATCTCAGCTCCCATGTGGTTTCCATGGCCTTCGTCTCCGGTAGCGAGCGTTTCGCCGTGATCGATGGCGAAATGTATCAGGAAGGCGATGAACTGAAAGGGGAGTCGGGTGCCAAGGTGCGCACCATCACCACCGAAAAGGTGCTGATTGCCGGACGTTCCATCCGGCAGTGGATCAAGGTACACAATCCGGTGGTGGTCGAAAAGAAAAAGGTCAAGGAAGAGGAGAAAAAAGAGGAACCCAAGGCGGCTCAGAATACGGTGCCGACGATTCCCTCCATGAACGCGCCCACGGTTCCGACGGGAAACATGAGCGAAGCCCTCCAGATGCTCAAGAATTACTCCGATGTGATGAACTCGCTCAAGGGGGCGGGACAGTAAGAACTGGTAAAAGAAAAGCGGGGGTCTGGCAAGCCCCTACGAAATCGTTTTGATTTCTGTGGCTTAACCCGTAGTCTTTACCCAAGGACGCCCTGCTGAGAAACCGGTGGGGCTTCTTCTTTTGTGGCAATTTTTCTCATAACTTGTAGGGATTGTTGTGATGTCTAAAGTATCAATGGAGAAGAAGAACCTGAATCGCCTTGCTGGTGAGTTTTTGGTGGCTTCGCGCTTGACCCAACAAGGCTACATGGTTGCTCTGCAATGGGGGACCACTATCGGCTATGACATACTGGCTTTTGACAAGGTAGGGAATAGTGCTTTCCTTGAAGTTAAGTCAACGGCCTCCTATTCTAAACGTTGGATGCTCCAAAATAAATATGCCTATCCAGACAAAGAAGCCATGCCAGTCAGCAAACGTTTTATCTGTTGCGTCGATTTGGCGAATGGAAAAATTGCCCCTGATGTATATGTCTTTCCTGCTGAAATTGTTGCCAAAGGACTACATTACTACTTTAATGACAAATTCCCAAATAGTGATAGTTATCATTTTTCTCTAGACTTTAAACCTCAAGGTAGAACAAAAGAAGAAGGAATATCTACCGTCGGTCAGTTTATTGAATCGGAAAAGTATTTGGAAAACTATCAGGGATTAGGAATTGAAGCGGTGACGGGATAACAAGAACATTGACAAATGGAAATTTTCCTTACAAACAATCATGAGGTAATTATTACACAACGGAGAATAAAAAAATTTTGCCATCAATTCTTTTATTTTTTAAATATAAAAATTAATAA
>JADGBU010000062.1:0-16883 GCA_015231295.1 Magnetococcales bacterium
TGTGGGTGCCTTTGAAATGGTGAGGCAGATTGACATACATGTTGATCGAGGCCACAGTGCGTTGACTGCCCCGGCTGCGATCCTTGACCACGATGGGATAACGGATGCCCTTGACGCCCACCTGATCGATCGCCAACCGTCGATCGTCGGGTTGAGATTGCACATCGAGTAAAGGTTCCATTCACGACTCCATGCGAGAGAACCGGCGGTTCAACTCGCGCTCTTTTGCATTGGGCCATAACGGCGTAAATTGTCAGTGTAAGACGAACCCCGGAGCCGGAGCAAGAGCTTGAGCGATGGTTTGGGTTGGTCATGGTATTCATCTTTTTTCCGATTGGCCACAGAGCAATGGATATGCGACATATTGGCATCATTACCAAACGATCCGACCCCCGGGCCCTGGAGGCCACCCGAGAGCTTGCCGAATGGCTGGTCGCGCATCGGTGCGCGGTGACGGTGGTGCATGAAATCGCCAAGGCGGCCTCGATTCCGATCGGGTGCGCCGCCCGGCAATCTCAGGAGAGTCTGCCGGTGGGGCAGGATCTGGTGGTGGTGATCGGCGGGGATGGCACCTTCATCGCGGCGGCCCGGGCGGTGGAAGAGGTGGATGTGCCCTTGCTGGGGATCAACATGGGGCGGTTGGGTTTCTTGACCGACACCTCCCGCGACAGCATGTTCGACGCCATGGAGCAGGTGCTCGCCGGAACCTATCGCATCGAGGAGCGCATGCGCCTGTCGGTGGAGGTGGTGCGTCAAGGAAAGACGCCGCTGATCTGTCGGGTACTCAACGATGTGGTGGTCCACAAGGGGGAGCTGGCCCGCATGATGGAGTTCGATGTGGCCATGGATGATCAATTCGTGTTTTCCAGCCGGGCGGATGGGTTGATCGTCTCCACGCCCACCGGTTCCACGGCCTATGCGTTGTCGGCGGGCGGTCCGATCATTCATCCGGGTCTGAACGCCATTCTGCTGGTGCCGATCTGTCCCCACACCCTGACCAATCGACCCATCGTGGTGCCGGGAACCGGTACGGCGTGCATCACCCTCACCGCCAACAGCGTGGATCGGCTGCTGACCCTGGATGGACAGGCGGGCTTTCCGTTGTCCGACGGGGATCAGATTCTGGTGCGGCGTTCCAGCCATCCCCTGAGAGTGTTGCATGCCCCGAGTCGCAATCATTACACGGTGTTACGGGAAAAATTGCGCTGGGGCGAGTAGGGTCAGGGGGTGGCTCTGGCGTTGCGGCGTTTGGAGTGGGCCTGTCTGGCCGGTCGCTC
The DNA here is from genome assembly GCA_015231295.1 of Magnetococcales bacterium. Lineage (GTDB taxonomy): Bacteria > Pseudomonadota > Magnetococcia > Magnetococcales > Magnetaquicoccaceae > Magnetaquiglobus. Next base: position 1,278 of record JADGBU010000062.1, read on the forward strand.
CTGGGGATTCTGGACCGCCTGTTTGAGCAGAGTCAGAAAGGTTTCCAGGGTGGGCGACCGGGAGCCGGATCCGATCCTTCCCGAGCACGAGGCGCGGCTCGGAGGAATGGCGGTCGGATTGCCGGAGGCTTCCACGGCCCGCACGAACGCGGGAGCATTGTCGGTTATGGTAATCATACTGGAAAAATTGCATTTTTCATGCCGATTCCAGTAATTTGACTGTTCGGGCTGGCACGTTTATTGATTGGGTCTGGATGTCGGTCGGGTAGACTCATCCTTTGGCATCGCTTCGGAGCAGGGGCGAAACCACCATGAAAATCGTGACTTGGCTTGGATTCGGTATCGGCGTGTCCGTGTTGCTGCTCGCTTCCGGCGTGCGGGGAGAGTGTCCATCCGTACCGTCACGGGGAGATTCCTTCCATCGAGCCTACTCCGATACGGAAAATGCTGCCCACAATCCCTGGAATCGCTACGATTCTAAAAGTGATTCATCATCCTTTTTATCATTGCAAGAAGGCGTAGCCCTCACCGGATGGGTGGATTCCGAAGAGCGTTCGGCCACCCGTTCCTGCCTGTTTGAAACCGATCCGGAAAAAAGCAGCAAATACATGATCGGGCTCATCCTCTCCTGGTGAGGCCGTCCGGAACACTTTGTCGGTTCCTCTGTCTCTCTTGCGGGCACCTTTCCGCGTTTCAAGTGATTATATAAGTAATTTATATGCTTGCGTGCGTCAAAAATATGGAGCGGCTGGGTTGATTTCCTCTTGGCTTAATTTTTTTGCTTGAAACAACCATTGGAAATGAATTATTTTCAAAGCGGTCCATTTTCCGCCTTTCGTATAGATCACAATTCAATATCAATCAAACAGGTATCCTGTCCATCCGTCAAATAAAACCGGGAAAGGAATAGAATGCCATGATAAATAATAAATTTTCAATTTGGTCTCTGGTTGTTTTTTTACTGATGGTTGTGGCGGAGGCCCATGCGATACCACCGATCGTGGTCAAAGCGATTCCGGACCAGACCTGGAACAAACCGGGCAGACAACAATTCACCATCCCGTCCGACATCTTTGCCGGAGGAGATGGAGGGGGCTTGTCCTACTCCGTCACGTTGGAAACCGGCAAACCCTTGCCTGGCTGGTTGGAATTCAACTCCCGCGAGCGCATCCTGAGCGGAAACCCGTCGATGGACTTGCGTATTCTCCGACTCAAGGTCACAGCCACGGATGGATACAACAACAAGGCATCCGTCGCTTTCCGGCTCGTCGGCGGGGACAACAACGATGACGCCCCCAGGGTGATCGCATCTCATGGCATGCAGGATCAGAATTGGCAGGGCAGCGGTTCGAAACGGTACAAGATTCCAGTCAACGCCTTCGTGGATGACGACGGGGATACGCTGCATTACTCCGCCACGTTGAAGAATGGAACCGCTTTGCCCTATTGGTTGCGTTTCACGCCATCCAGCCGGACCTTTTCGGGCAATCCTCCCCGTGGATGGTCATCGTTGGAGGTCAAGGTCACGGTCAATGACGGCCATGGAGGGACGACCAGCGATATCGTCAAACTGATTCTGGGATCGAACAACGATCGACCGGAGGCCTTTTTGGTGGATGATCCTCCCTTGTTCGTCTCGGGCACGCAACCCCTTCAGCAGAACCTGAGTGCCCTGGATGCGGATGGCGATCCGTTGACCTATCGAATCGTCAGACATCCCACCAAAGGGTCGGTGGTCATCACGAACGCCAAAACCGGCGCGTTCACCTATACTGCCCACGCCGATGCCGAGGGATTCGATTCATTCACCTTCCGAGTCAACGATGGGTTGGTGGATTCCTATGCGGCCACGATACGCCTCCATATCGGCTATCCGCCCGTAGCGATGTGCGACACCTTGAACGTCAATCAGGACAGCACCGCCACGGGAAGCTTGCGCAGCCACACCAACTCTGGATCGTCGCCCCCGACCTATTCCATTGTCCACAATGCCAAATCGGGGATGGCGGTCATCGACAACGCCTCCACGGGAGCGTTCACCTACACCCCGAATCGCGGCTTCGTCGGTGCCGACTCGTTTAGCTTCGAGGTTACGAAGGACAATCTGACCTCTGAAACGGCGACGATTTCGATCACGGTCCTTTCCACCAGTCCAGCCCCCGTGATCAAAACCGGACAGACCACACGTTACGGATCGAGCGGGGATGATGGGGAACTGGAAAGAGGCGTGGCGTGGCCCACTCCACGCTTCCTGGACAACCAGGATGGCACCGTGACGGATCAATTGACCAAACTGGTCTGGATGAAAAACGCCTCCTGTTGGGATGCGAAAAACTGGGAAGAGGCCTTCGCCATGATCGAATCCATGAATCGGATGGATGGCGTAAGTTGTTTTCCCTATGTCAGTGGCCGACACACCGACTGGCGGTTGCCGAATCGGGAAGAACTGGGCTCCCTGATCGATTTTGGTCACTCCAACCCCGCCTTGCCAACGGATCAAAAATTTACAGGCCTGCCCGCTTATCAACCCTTGTTCTGGTCAAGCACCACTCCGGCATCCAGCGAGGATTATGCCTGGATCCTCGATTTGTCCAGCGGCAAGACCGGTACCGTGGCGAAAAGCCACAGCCATCACGTTTGGCCGGTGCGCGGCGGAGAGTGAAGCCACCATCATTCGCAACGAAAAGGACCAGGGTGACGATATGACCAGAATATTGATGAATCGTGCCGGATGGATCGGACTGATCATGCTGTGCGTGGCTGTTGTTCCGGAAGGATGGGCAGACGAGGCGACAGGTCCGGTTCGTCGTTCCGGACAGATCAACACGTTCAGGAATGGGGACGACGGGGCAACCCAAAAAGGTGTGGAGTGGCCCGCCGACCGCTTTCTGGAATACGGCGATGGCACGGTGTTCGATCGGCTGACCGGATTGATCTGGATGAAAAAGGTGAACTGTTTCGGGGCACTGAAATGGGCGGAAGCCCTGGATCGGATCGCCGGTTTGAATGCGGGCACCCATCCCTGTTCGGGAGAGGGATACGAGATAGGCACCTATAACGATTGGCGACTGCCGAACATACGCGAGTTGCAATCTTTGCTCGACGCCGGACGACTGGGGCCGTCCCTTCCCGAGGGACATCCATTCTCCGGCCTGGATTCCGTGCGGGAGTTCTGGTCCGGAACCACCGTCGATGACAGAAATCTACAGGCGTGGTATCTCAATTTTCTGACCGGGGAGACGCAACAGGTGGTCAAGTCGGGGACGAAGTTCGTTTGGCCGGTGCGTGCCGGACAACGATGAGGCAGAGCGAGCCATCGAAGTCCCGGGAAGCTCCCCTGGACTTCGATGGCGATTTTCTCTCAGACGTTGAACCGGAAGTGCATCACATCCCCATCCACCACCGGATAATCCCGCCCTTCGACCCGCAGCAGACCTTTTTCCTTGGCGCCCAACTCTCCGCCCGAGGCGATGTAATCCTTGTAGGCGATCACCTCGGCGCGGATGAAGCCGCGTTGAAAATCGCTGTGAATCGCACCGGCGGCATCGTAAGCACTGGAACTCTGGGGAATGGTCCAGGCGCGGACCTCCTGGGGACCGGCGGTGAAGTAGGTCATCAAGCCCAACAGGTTGTAGGCGGAACGGACCAGTCGATCCAGGCCCGACTCTTCCAGATTCAAATCCGCCAGGAAGGCGCGTCGCTCTTCGGCGTTCAATTCGGCGATTTCCGATTCGATGGCCCCGCAAATGGCCACCAGACCCGCCCCCTCCTCCTGGGCGATGGTGCGTACCGCATCCACCAGCGGATGCTCTCCGGGACGTTGCGCCGCCGCCACTTCGTCTTCGCTGACGTTGCAGACATACATCAAGGGCTTGGCGGTGAGCAGAAACAGTTCCCGGACAGCCAGTTGATCGGCATCGGTCAGCTTTTGGCGACGCACCGGAACGCCTGCATCCAATCCCGCCATCAGGGTTTCGAAGAGGGTGAGCAACGCCTTGGAATCCTTGTCTCCGAAGCGGGCCTTCTGCACCATGGATTTATGCCGTTTTTCCAGGGAGGCGAGATCGGAGAGCATCAATTCGGTTTCGATGATCTGGATATCCCGGACCGGATCCACCCGGTCGTGAACATGGGTGATATCATCGTCGATGAAACAGCGCACCACATGGGCCACGGCCTCCACCTGACGAATGTGACCCAGAAACTGATTGCCCAACCCTTCGCCCTTGCTGGCTCCCTTCACCAGACCGGCAATGTCGAGAAACTCCATCACCGCCGGAACGGTCCGTTTCGGACGCAACAGAGCGGCCAAGGCATCCAGCCTGGGATCATTCACCGCCACCACCCCCTGATTGGGTTCGATGGTGCAGAACGGATAGTTGGTCAGGGCATTGAAAATGGTGGACTTGCCCACATTGGGCAGTCCCACGATGCCGCATCTCACTGCCATGAGGGGCTCCTTGGAAGGCGTTTCGGGTTCAAGAACGGGTTGAAGAGGGTTGATTCAGCAGGTTCATGGCACCGTTGAGATCCCCCTTGAGAATCGAGGGGATGACCGGTGGGAGTTGTTCCAGCAAGCGGTCGATGATCGTTTGCTCTTCCGGGGTGAAACCGGCCAGGACAAACTGTGCGGTATCCCTGCCCGGAGGCGGGCGTCCCACCCCGAGGCGCACCCGAACGAAATCCGCCGATCCCAGAATCTGCTGGATCGATTTGAGGCCGTTGTGTCCGCCGTTGCCGCCACCGGCTTTCATGCGCACCTTGCCGCAGGCCAGATCCACATCATCGTGGAACACGATCACATCGGTCGGTTCCAGGCGGAAATAACGAACCGCCGCGCCCACGGACTCTCCGGAGAGGTTCATGTAGGTTTCGGGGATGAGCCAGAAGAGCCGTTCCCCATTCAGGCGGCCATCGCCGAACTGCCCCTGGAACCGTTTGGTGCCCGGCGGCAGATGGTGACGACGGACCACCTCCTGGAGCAGATCCTGTCCCAGATTGTGCCGGGTCCGGGCATATTGAACGCCCGGATTTCCGAGCCCGACCAGGAGTTTCACGGCTGGATCATCCCTGGATGGACCCGGAAATCATGGGCGCACCGGCATCGATCACGCTTCGACGGTTTCGTCGGAGGCGGCGGACTGGGTGCCCACGAGAGCGATCACCGCATAATTCTCTTCCGCCGGAATCTCCACGCCCTTGGGCAGCTTCAGATCCTTGACGTGGATCGAATCGCCGACTTTGAGCGTGGCGACCGAGGTTTCGATGAAGTTGGGCAGGTCATCGGCGCGGCAGTGGACTTCCACATCCTTCTGGATCATGTCCAGCACGCCGCCGGCCTTGATCCCCGGACATTTGGCTTCGTCGATCACCCGCAGCGGCACCCGGACATGGATCACCTGATCGGGATCGAAACGCATGAAATCGACATGAACCGGCATGCCGGTCACGGGATGGATCTGATAGTCCCGCAGCAGCACCGCCACGCGAATGTCGCCATCGATCACCATATCCTGACGATGGGTGCGCAGTCCGGAGCCTTCGTTGTCCAGAAGCTTGAGCAGCTCCTTTTGATCCATGGACAGATTGCGGTTTTGCCGCGTTCCGCCGTAGAGCACCACCGGCACACGCGCATTGCGACGCAGGAGACGGGAGGGCCCTTTGCCAAGAGCACCATCACGGGTTTGAGCCTGAATCATAGCCATGCTGCAACTCCTCAAAAAGAAAATCCTGATCGCCCGGAACGGAAGGATCAGCGGTTGATTTACACGAACAGGGAGCTGACCGACTCCTCGTCGCAGATACGGCGGATCGCTTCGCCCAGCAGGGGGGCGACGCTGCGCATTTCGATTTTGGGACAGGCCAACGCCTCGGGAGAGAGCTGAATGGTATCCGTGACCAGCAGTCGGCTCAACACCGAGGATTGAATCCGCTCGATCGCGGGCCCCGACAGCACGCCATGAGAGCAGACCGCCGCCACCGACAAAGCGCCACGTTTCAGCAACGCCTCGGCGGCCTTGGTGAGGGTTCCGGCGGTATCCACCATGTCATCGACGATGATGCAGTGTTTGTTTTCCACTTCGCCGATGATGTGATGCATTTCGGCCACATTGGGGGCCGGGCGTCGTTTGTCGATGATCGCCAGATCCACATGGAGCCGTTTGGCGTAGGAGCGAGCCCGGACCACGCCGCCGATATCCGGGGAGATCACCACCGCGTCGTCGATGCCCCATTTCCGCACGGCGGCCAACAGCACCGGGGTGGCGTAGAGATTATCCACCGGCATGTTGAAAAATCCCTGAATCTGACCCGCGTGGAGATCCAGAGTCAGCACCCGTTGGACGCCGGCGGCATGGAGCAGATCGGCCACCAGTTTGGCGGTGATCGGGGTGCGTCCGGCCTCTTTGCGATCCTGGCGGGCATAGCCGAAATAGGGAATCACGGCGGTGATGCGTCCGGCGGAAGCCCGATGGAGGGCATCGACCATGATCAGCAGTTCCATGATGTGATCGTTGGCCGGATTGGATGTGGGCTGAATCACGAAGACATCCCGTCCCCGGACATTCTCGTCGATCTGGATGAAAATTTCGCCATCGGCAAAGCGGCGCACCGTGGCATTGGCCATGGGCACCGAGAGATACTCCGCGATCCGACGTCCCAGATCGGGATTGGCGGTGCCGGAGAAAATACGCATTTTTTCGATGGACATGGACCTGACAATCCGAAATCAATTAGGAACGGACGGATCGCGTCACCGAGGAGTCGGGGTTCCGCTTCCAGGCGATGGACAAACAGCCGAGAAATATACCCGCATATCCCCGGCAACGCAACCGATGGCATGCGGATTTGCGCGCCGGAAACAAAAAAATCCCCCGGAAGTCGATTTTCCGGGGGATCGGGCAGACCGGATCAGGGGCGTCGGGAGGGATCGTTGGCGGCCACCCGCAGCGAATTGCCGCCGTTTCTGACGGTCTTGAGACTGTTTTCCCGCGCGGCGAGCAGACGGACCACGGCCTCATGTCCTTTCTGTTTGGCCAGGGTCAAGGCGGTGTTGCCGGTTTTGTCCTTGGCCTCCATATTGGCTCCGTGGGCCAGCAGAATGCCGGTGACATCCTCCTGCCCCCGCATGGCGGCCCAGTGCAGCGGGGTTTCCAGATATTCGGCGGTGGGATTGATGTCGCTGGCCCAGCGAATCAAAAATTTCACCATCGCCGCGTGACCTTCTCCCGCCGCCCAGTGGAGCGGCGTATCTCCCGCCGTGGAGCGGACATCCACCTTCGCCTTCATGGCGAACAGATATTCCGCCATCGGAATGTCGCCGGAACGGGCCGCCCAGAACATCGGGGTGCGCCCCAGATGGTTCGCCAGATTGGGATTGGCTCCGTGTTCCACCATCAGGGCAACCATCTTGTCGTGACCCGCCTCCGCCGCCCATTGCAGCGGGGTGTCGCCGGTTTCGTCCTGAATGTTGAGGTCGGCCCGCGCCGCGATCATGCGGCGGGCCAGCTCCAGATCCCCATCGGAGGCGATCCAGTGCAGAGGCGTCTGACCGGTGCGATTCTTGAAGTCGGGTTTGGCTCCCCGCTTGAGCAGCAGACTGGCCAGCTCCGCCGAACCGTGATTGGCCGCGATCATGTGCAAGGCGGTATCTCCCCGCTGATCACGGGCATTCACGTCCGCGCCTTTCTGGATCAGAGCCTCCACCAGCGGGACGCTCCCCTGGATCACGGCGAAATGCAGCGGAACCAGGCCGAAGCTGTCCGGGGTGTTGATCTCCTTGCCGGTGGCGATCCATTGCAGGGCGACCTCCTGTTCTCCGTTTTCGATCGCCTTGTGCAGGGGAGTCCGGGTCGAACTCTTCTGGGATTGGACCGCCGGTGTTTCCGGGGTCGGGGCTCCTGCGGCGTGAAGTTCGGTCGTCAGGGCACTGCCCATACCCAGCGTCACCACGGTACACAGCAGGGAACGGTGAAAACTCCGCGACACGGAGCGGGAACAAGCGGGATTCATCGTCAGGGCATCCTCGTTGGGCGGCCAAACGGCGCGCGACTGGGTGTGGCTTGAAAGCGTCTGAAGTCGAGTGACGCAAAAAATGTGCCCTGTTTTTGAAAGTGCTCTCTATCCGCTTGGCTTCCGGTTGAGGGCGGGATTATACTGCATCCTTCCTCAGGGGGGAGCCTGACGACGCGGAGTCCGACCGATGCCAATCTGGATGGCGTTCTTGACGCTTACCTTCATTTGGGGCAGCACCCCTCTGGCGATTCAATGGAGTCAGCAGGGCACGGGCCATTCGTTCGCCGTGACCGCGCGCATCGCCATCGGCGTGATGCTCTTCGTGCTGCTGATTCCGGTTCTGAAACGGCGTCCCGTCACCTTCCGGCAGTTGAACGTCATCTCCGTGATCGCCGGGCTCAATCTGTTCGGCAGCATGATCCTGTTGTATTGGGGAGCCCGGTTTCTGCCTTCCGGATGGATTTCGGTGCTGTTCGGTCTGGGGCCGATGCTCACCGGACTCATGGCCGCGTTCTGGTTGCGCGAGCCCTTCACGCGGGATCACCTGCTCGGGTCGCTGCTCGGGTTCGCGGGGTTGCTGGTCATCTTCGCCCACGCCGATACCGCCGGAGAGCAAACCCCGCTGGGGGTGGGACTGGTGATTCTGTCGGTATGCGTCGCCTCGGCGGGCAATGTCGCCATCAAACGGTGGAGCCGGGACATCTCGCCGTTGTGGGTGGCCGCAGGCTCCTTGTGGGTGGCGTTCCCGCTGTTTCTGGTGGTGTTTCTGACCTCGGGCGATCCCTGGCCCGGCACGGTGACGCTCCGTTCCGGACTGGCGATCGTCTATCTGGGCGTGGTGGCCAACGGGGTGGGCTTCGTCTGCTTCTATTATCTCCTGAGCCGGGTCAGCGCGGCCAACGCTTTTCTGGTCACGTTGACCGCGCCCGCCGTGGCGTTGTGGCTCGGGGCGGTTTTCAACCAGGAGGTGATCCAGGAGGGCTTGCTTCTCGGAACGATCCTGATTCTCGTCGGATTGGCTCTGTTCCAATGGGGAATCCCCTGGAAAATCCGCTCCCGCCGCGAATCGGTTTGAACGCACGATCGGAGTTTGTTTGCACAGTCAAGACCCTGGGGGATGAATCCCCCAGACCCTCTCTTTTTTTTCAACAGGTGACGCGCTCCCGGCGACGCTCGAACACCGCAGCCAGTTCATCCCAGATCGCATCCATGGTGGCCGGCTTGGCCAGATAACCATCCGCACCCGCCTGCAGACACCGCTCCGCATCTCCCGGCATGGCCATGGCAGTCATCGCCAAAACCGCCACATCCTGAAACCGAACCTCCTCACGAATCACACGCAACGTCTCGAAGCCATCCATCTCCGGCATGCGCATATCCAGCAACACCGCCGTAATCTCCGGATGACGCTCCATTTGCTGGAGCGCCTTCACCCCATTGGCGGCCACCAGCACATGCTCCACCCGCCGCTGCAATCCGCTCGCGACGGAAAAAGCCATCCGCATGTCGTCGTCCACCACCAGCAGAGTCGGAGAGACGCCATTCACCAAAAACGGCACCACCGGCAGCGATCCCTCGGCTTCGCTCTTCTCCACGACCGGCATCGCCGGAGAAAAAATGAACTCCTGCTGTTGGTTGAACTCCGGTTCCAAGACGCCTTCGCGCCACGTCTGAAGCGTATCCGGATTGGCCTGCGCCATTTCCGGCAGGAACAGCGAAAAGACACTGCCTCCTTCCGCACGATTTTCCACCTGAATCACCCCTTGCAGCAGCTCGGCCAGCTTGCGCGAAATGGAAAGCCCCAAACCCGAACCGCCATACTTGCGACTGGTGGTGCCATCCAGTTGCCGGAAGCTCTCGAAGATCAACTCCTGCTTGCTCTCCGGAATCCCGACGCCGCTGTCCACCACCTGAAACATCAACACATTGCCCTGGGCCCCGTTCTGCCGGGGGAGTCCATCCACCGATCGCACCCGCAGGATCACCCCGCCCCGCTCGGTGAACTTGAGCGCGTTGGAGAGAAAATTCGCGATGATCTGCTTGAGTTTGGCACCATCGGTGACAAAGCTCTCCGGCAGACCACGCTCCAGGTCCAGATCCAGCTCCAACGTCAGCCCTTTGTCGCGGGCGATGGCCCGGAAGGGATCCAGCAACTCCTGGGAAAACCCGACGATCGGCAACGCATCCGCGACCAGTTCCATGCGTCCGGCCTCCACCTTGGAGAGATCGAGAATATCGTTGATCATTCTCAACAGATCCCGTCCGCTCTCGTGGATGACTCGCAGCGACTCCAACTGCTCACCGGTCAGATTCTGATCCCGCGCCAACAATTTGGACAGAATCAGCAAGCTGTTCAGCGGCGAGCGCAATTCGTGGGACATGTTGGCCAGAAACTCCGATTTGGCCCGATTGGCCGCTTCGGCCTCCTCCTTGGCGCGCACCAGCACGGCATCGACCTCCTTGCGCATGGTGACATCCCGGATGATCCCCGAACAGCCGAGCGGCTCCCCGTTTTCATCGGACAGCACGACGGCATACACCTCCACCCAGATCGGAGAGCCGTTGCGATGCACCCCGCGATACTCTTCCTGAAAACAACTCAACGCACCCCGCATCAACTTGTTGAACTGCTCCATGGAGCGGGCCTGATCATCCGGATGGACATGCGGCAGAAACGAACGACCCAACGACTCCTCCACGCCAAAACCGCTCACCTGCTCCCAGGCCGGATTGAGAAAACTCCAGCATCCGTGAACATCGGTCTGAAACACCACATCCGTGAGGTTCTCCAGCAACAGACGATAGCGAAACTCGGCCTGATTCAACTCCAAAGCGATCCGCCGGGCCTGACGCTGAATCCGCTCCTTCTGACCGGACATCGACCGGAACATGCCGAACAACAACAGATTGACCATCACGCCCACCAAGGCGACGATCAGCGATTGATGACTGGCCAACTCCCGTTCGAACACCGGTCGGCTGGAAAAACGGGCCAACCACAGGCGTCCGCCGGGCAACTCCAGCGGAGCATCCCGGACAAAACGGGGTTCAGGATGTTCAGATCGTTCCTCTCCGGACCCGGTGGCCAAAAGCCGATTGTCGGCAACGGCCTCTCCCCCATCGAAGAGCGCGAAGTCGAGATTGGGATCTCCGGGCCCCAGAATGCCTTCCATCAGATCCCGCATGCGAAACGGCGCGTAGACGAACCCCTTCAAGGCATCCCGACGATCCTGAACCGTCCCGGTGGCCATCCCGGCCCGATAGACCGGCAGATACATCAACACACCGGCCTGCACATCCTGACCATCCTCCTGCACCAGCGTCACCCGACCGGAAAGCGCCGGTTGCCCGCTGTCACGGGCCTGACTCATGGCGGCCCGGCGTACCGGTTCGGACCACATGTCATAACCGAACGCCCGCAGATTGCGTCCGGAGAAAGGTTCCAGATAGAGAATCGCGCTGTACAGTGCCCGCTCTCCCGCCGGATGCACCTCGAAGTCGTCGAACCCCTCCGCCCGCACCCTCCGGATCAAGGCCTCCCGTTCTTCCGGAGGAAAGATCACCGACAAACCGATCCCCTGGATGCCGGGCCAATCGGTGTCGAGTTGCAAGGTGGCCACATAGTCGCGCCACTCCCGACGCGTCACCTCTCCCGAGGCGTTGAGCAGACCCACACCGCCGCGCAACACCTGTTCATACTCCCGCATGCGTTTCAGGATCGAGCGGCGCGCCTCCTCCACCTTGAAATCGAAATGATCCTGGGCACTCTGTTCCACATACAGATTGGAGAGATGCCAGGCCAGAATGGTGACGAGTACCGACAAGGCCAATACGAGCCAACCCGTCACCGGATGCTGCAACGCCCCTTCGATTCTGGCCCTCCGCTCCGGCCTCATGCGACGCGACTCCCGGAAGCCACGCTCTCCCACAACGCCGCGAGCAACGCATGTTTGCGAATCGGCTTGCTCAGATAGCGACTGCACCCCGCTTCGCGACTGCGTTCCATCTCTCCATCCATGGCGTGGGCGGACAGGGCGATGATCGGAATCGGCCCACAGCCCTGCTCCCGCTCCCAGCATCGGATCGCGCGGGTTGCGGTGTAGCCATCCATCCGGGGCATCTGCACATCCATGATCACCACGTCGAACCGCTCGGCGCGCACCCGTTCCAGAGCCTCCACCCCGTCGTTGACCATGACCAGACGATCCGCATGATCCTCCAGATAGGCCTCGAACAGAATCCGGTTCTCCTCCACATCTTCCGCCAGCAGAATGCGCAAGCGTCGCGCTTCCGGCTCCTTGGACACCGCAACCGACTCCGGCTGACACATCGGCTCCTCCGCCGGTCGCGCCGGCAACGTGAAGGAAAAACAACTCCCTGAGCCCTCTTGGCTTTCCACCCAGATTCTCCCGCCCATCAGCGTCACCAGACGCTGACAGATCGCCAGCCCCAATCCCGTCCCCCCGTAGCGACGGGTGATCCCGGCATCGCCCTGAATGAACTGCCCGAAAATGTGATGCATCTGATCGGCCACGATCCCGATTCCGGTATCCATCACCCGGAACAACAACGTTTCCGGCTCGGAGGGATGCCATGACAACGCCACATCCACCCGCCCCGCATGGGTGAATTTGATCGCGTTGCCCAACAGATTCAACAACACCTGCCGCACCCGGCCATCATCTCCCATCAGCATCTCCGGCAGGCCGTCGTCCAGCCGCTCCACCAGGATCAACCCTCTCGCCTCGGCGGCGATGCGCATCAGACCGGCGGTCTCCACCACCACCTGACGGGGCGAATACGGCAGATCCATCAGGGTGATCCGTCCCGCCTCGATCCGGGAGAAATCCAACACATCGTTGATCACCGTCAGCAGGGCCTTGCTCGAATGGTGCATGGTTTCGGCATATCGCCGTTGCAACGGATTCAGACCGGTTTCGAGCAACATTTCGGACATGCCCAGCACCACATTCATCGGGGTACGGATTTCATGGCTCATGGCGGCCAGAAACTCTCCCTTGGCCCGCGCGGCCTGTTCCGCCTGCTCCTTGGCGAGCTGCAACTCCTCCTCGGTGCGCTTGCGGACCGTGATATCCCGAAACACCAGCACCGCGCCCCGCACCTCTCCATCCCGCACGATCGGAGAGGCGATCATCGTCACCGGAAAAAGACTGCCATCCCGACGCCAGAGCCACTCCTGATCCGAACTGACCACATGACCATACTCCAGCACCGCACACAGCAGACACTCCTCGGCGGCATACGGCAACCCGTCGGGATGGGAGTGGTGAAACAGCTCATGAGAGCTCTCGCCAAGCACCTCCGCCTCGCTCCAGCCGAGAATCTCCAGGGCCGTGGGGTTGATGAAGGTGATGCGTCGATCCGGACCCACCACATACAGCCCCTCGGCGATGGTGGCGGCGATTTCCCGCAACCGCTGTTCATTTTCCCGCAGGGCCGCCTCGGCCCGCTTGCGCTCGGTGACATCATGAACAAACGAATAGAGAATCTCCCGCCCCTCCACCGTCACCGGTCCGGAGTAGACCTCCACATCCCGCACCTCACCGGAAGCCAGCCGATGCCGAAACACCAACAACGCCTTGCGCCGTTCCGTCACCGCCAGCCGCAGTTCCCGTTCCACCTGCTCCCCCGACAAAGTATTGAGCGCGCCGATATTCATCCCGATCATTTCGCTGCGGGAGTAACCGTAAAACCGCTCCGCCGTGCGATTGACATCGAGAATCCGCCCGGTTTCCGGATCGATCAGCAGAGCCACGCTGGGATTCTGTTCAAAGATCTGCCGAAAACGCTCCTCGCTCTCCCGAAGGGCCACTTCATTGCGGGTGCGTTCGGTGATGTCGGAGAAGATCCAGACCCGTCCCTGCAGGCCATCGTGACCCGACAGCGGTGCCGAGTAGCGTTCCATGACCCGGCCATCCAGAAAATGAATCACCTCCGAACTGCTCTCATCGTTTCGGTAAAGCTCCCGAATCCGGGTCAGAAACGATTCCGACGCCACCAGTTGACTTTGCACGAAATTCAACAACGCCTCGTCGCGGCCAAGCATCATGAGATCATCCGGCACCCGCCACAGCTCCCGGAACCGGGAGTTGGCCCGCAACACCCGTCCCTCCAGATCCACCACCAGAACGCCATCCCGGATCGATTCGAACGTGGACCGCAACAACTCTTCGCTCTTGCGGAGTCTGGCTTCGGTGTCGAGACGTTCCCGACGATTGCCATAGGCCTCGATGATTCGGGCAGAAGCGGCGACCACCGGTTCCAGATAGCGCACCAACGTCTCGTCATACCCCTGTTCCCGGTTGGCCAGTCCAAGCACCCCGAGCACCTCGTCGCCCAACTTCACCGGCATGCCCAGAAACGCATCCAACTCCGGATGATCCGCAGGCAGACCACAATGGCGATTTCCCTGAATCGGCTGATGGGTGATGAGCGGCTCTCCGCTCAGGATCGGACGGGCGAAGAGACAATTTTCGACCACGCGACACTGATTCCAACGACTTTGAGAGGCGAACGTGCTCTGGATCACCGTCCCATCGACCAGAGAGGTCGATGCCAGATGAAACAAAGACAACGCACCGGTGGCATCGGGCCTGATCTCCGTGATGAAGCCGTAACGACTTCCGGTCAGACGCAGAATCTCCAGCAACAGCGTGCCGAACAGTTGATCCGGATGCGACTCTCCGATGAACAGGCCCTGAATCCGGTTGATGCAGGCCACTTGCAACAACAGTTGATTCTTGGCGGCCAGCAGTTCGCTTTCGGCCTGTTTGCGGGCGGCGATCTCGTCGGTCATGGCGGCGTGATGCAGACGGTCTCCGGTCACGTCGCGCCCTGCCGCGTAGATGGCATGACCATCCCCGATCCCGTTCCACTCGGTCCAGATGATCCGCCCGTCGCGATGGATCAGACGCACCGTGAAGGCCGAAGTCACCCCGCCGTCGATGATGCGGGACAACTCCGACTGAATCGCCTGCAGATCATCGGGATGGATCTGCGCCTCGAAAGGCAGAAACAACACCTCATCGACGGTAAAGCCCAGAATTTCCGCCAAGGCCGGATTGATCCGCAACAGTTCCCCCTTTCTGCCCAGAATGCAGAACAGATCGGTGGAAAGCTCAAAGAATCGATCCCGCTCCTCTTCGGCGGCCTGTCGCTGGACGATCTCCTGACGCAACCGGGTGTTGACCCCTTCCAGCACGGCGGTGCGTTCCCGCAGACGCAGATTGTTCAGGCCGATGTCCGAAAGCAGGCCGACCAACTGCCGATCGTAGTCGATGATGTCCTGAACCGTGTCGCGGGAGAAGACCGGAACCTGGTCGAGTGCGGCCAGATAGGCATCCGGATCGAAGCCGAATTGCTCGGCCTGCTGCACGAAGAAATCCCGATCGGGTTTTTCGTTTTCGAAGAAAAATTGTCCCAGAAAACAGGTGGCCAGATGCTTGCCATCCACCAGAATGGGCAGTGCCACATCCCACAGACCATTCATGCACTTGTAGGCGACATGACCATCGGCGGGCAGGCTGGCCAGTCGTTCGACGATGAACCGATCGCTCTCATGACACCGCTGCC
>JADGBU010000062.1:16935-18110 GCA_015231295.1 Magnetococcales bacterium
CACACCGATGATGCCGATCGGCACGCCGGAAACCCGATGGAGGGCTTCCGCCATGCTTTGCACCTGTCGCGGATCGACCAGATCCGCAAAGCTGATCCTCAAAGCTGTTCTCCCTGTCGAGGCATCCCCCCTCTGCCAGGATCTATTCTATACCGAACCGGTTTGAAATGGGGCGTTTTTTTTGAGCACGCTCCCAAACCCCGCCCGGGGCATGATCCCCCTCCGGACCCGTCATGCGTGACGACTCCACGCCGTCTCCACGCCCAAATGTCCCGCCAACGCCAGCAGACAGGGGCGGGCTCCGTCGAAATCGAAACGACGCAACCGCTCTTCCAGTTGCGCCAGCAACAGTCGCGCCTCCTCCGCCTGAACGCCATGCCTCAAAATCGCCAGACAGGCTTCGACCTCCACATCGTTGATTTCGACACGCCGCCACAACTCCCGCATCACCCGATCCAACGACTCCGCTTCCGATTCCACATCGCCCCCCACCCCGACCCGATGGAACCCACTCCCGGCTCGCTCCCGCAACAACGCAATCGCCTGACCAATCCCGTCGAACGCCTTGCCGAACAGTTCCAGCAACTCCGGATGCTGCGTCAAATGGCCTTGTTCCTTCCTCCAGCTCCCGAGTCACCTCGTGCAACTCCCGGGCTCCCAGATTGCCCGACAACCCCTTGATGGCATGCAATACCCGCCCTGCCTCCTCTTTTTCCAACGCCACCTCGCCCCGACACCACCCCCCCACCAATGGCGCGAACTCCCTTGCGAACTCTTCCAGCAAGCTCAGGAACAACGCCACATCCCCATCGAGCCGCTCCCGGACCCCTTCGCTCTCAAATCCCGGCAACACCGGCCACTCCCCGACCGACGACGGCACCGTTTCCGGCGGCATTTCTGCCACACTGCCGACAATCCAACGCATCAGGGACTCGAACAGTCTGCGCCGATCGATCGGCTTGGTCAGATGATCGTTCATGCCGGCCTCAAGACTCTTCTCCCGATCCCCGGACATGGCATGAGCGGTCATGGCCAGAATCGGCACCGACTCCCCTTCCGGCAATGCCCGGATCCGACGGGTCGCCTCATACCCATCCATGCCCGGCATCTGGATATCCATCAGCACCGCGTCGAAACGCTGCCGGGAGAGCCGATCCACCGCCCCCTGCCCTCCG
>JADGBU010000348.1 GCA_015231295.1 Magnetococcales bacterium
CTTTATTGGCCTTGTGCGCCTTGATCGCAGCGGCAATCGAGGCACTGATCAGTAGAACTTCCAACACGATCATGACGGATCACCCCTGTATTATTTTATGGATCCATCCAGCGGCGCGTGCGTGGCATTCGGATGACGCGCAAACACATGGTTCAGGTAAAGAGCCAGCACGCTCTTGTCGAGTGCTGGGCAGGCAATGGAACTGTCCGCCAAGCCCTGAACGGTGTTGCTGCAATCGAATCGCATGCCGATGGAGGACATTTCGAGATAGGTCCAACGGGAACCGGGCATGTTCTCGGTAAAGATCGGCAAGATGGGCCCAAAAAGATTGTCGGATGAATGGATGCTCATCGCCTTCAGACGCGATAACCAGGCAGGGTAATCGGTCCACGCGATGGCATGGCCCAAGTCGTTCAAGAGGTCGGCCAATTGCCGCAGGGAGAGCGGCTGTGGATGCACCAAATGAAATACCTGACCCGACGATGTTTTCTGTTTCGACAAATGCACCAGCGCCTGACAAACATAATCCACTGGGACCATATCCATCCACATATCCAGGTTGGGCATGGAACGCTGTTGCAGAAAATAACGCAACAAAACGATGACAATACTCTCCGTGTCGGTCATACCGGTCCGGCTGTGCCCAATGACCCCGCCCGGACGGTAGATGGAAATCGGAACACCCCGTGATCTTGCAAGATTCAGTATTTGTTCCGTGACCCACTTGCTTTGCGCGTATCCTCCATAGATCAGATCCTGGGAAGCGAGATGCGTCCCTTCCAGAATCCCAGAATGATGGACATAGGCGGAGGATTCAAACAATCCAAGGGTCGAGGTGTAATGAATCGGCTTGATCTTGCGATGGGTCGCCAAACGTAGAATTTCGTGCGTTCCCAGAACGTTGGCGGCCTGAATGGCGGAGTATGGATAAAGCAGATTGACCTCTGCGCCAATGTGATAAATCAGTTCCATCTCTTGGGCAAGCGTTTCGAACGCCGATTCGCTCAATCCCAACCGGGGGCGCGACAGATCGCCGGGCACCGGAATGATGCGCGGGTCGAGCGTGTCGTCATTGATCCAATCCGTGAGACCATAATGGCGCAAATTCCGCCGGATGCGTTGTCCGGCCTTGCTGCGGGTTTCGCAACCGCGCACCAGACAATGGATCTCCGCTTGCGTTTGTCGCAACAGTTCATCCAGCAGAAAAGCCCCCAGAAATCCGGTGACACCGGTCAGGAAGATCATCCTGGGCGCGGCGTCGCTCGCCGGGGCGATCCATCCCCCCTGCCCGATCTCCTCTGGCAGGCGCACCAGCGATTGCAGTTCAGCGACGGAGATGGCCGCCAGAGGGGTATAACGCTCGCCTCCCTGCGGCAGGCGGTTGATGGCATCGCCCATTCCGGCGATCGTCGGATTCTCGAACAATACCGTCAGTGGCAGATCCACGTGAAAGGTGTCCCGAACCTGCGAAAGCAACGGCATGATCAGCAAAGAGTGCCCACCCAGATCGAAAAAACCATCCTCCCTGCCGATGGGATGGACGTTCAGAATTTCGGTCCAGATCTCCGCCAGTTTCTCTTCGCGGGCACCCCTGGGCGGTACGAAAGGTTGTTCCAGGGCAGGTCGTTCCGGCTTGGGCAGAGGCAACCGCCGACGATCCAGCTTGCCGCTCGAAGTCAGAGGGAATTGCTCCATGAAGACAAAGGCCGAAGGGATCATGTAATCGGGCAGTTTTCGCTTCAGATAGTGACGCAGCTTGGGCAGCAGAGCCTCCTTGCTCTGCAGTGGATCGTTCGTGAACGACCAGGGCTGAGTCGGGGCCGACGACGTTGCCCGCAGGCCGGGAAAAAGTGCGCTGGTGATCGTGGTCGTGGAGTCCCGTCTCTGCAACAGCACATCGTAATGGCCCGGATCCGCTTCGTTCGACCAACCAATGCAGGCCCGGTATGGTGAATCCTCGACAAATTCCCACCACTCCGCCGGATCGATCCCGCCGGGTCGCAACGTTTTTTTCAACGCGCCGATCGTCATGGTGGCATCACCGGTTGCCATGCGCG
>JADGBU010000349.1:0-477 GCA_015231295.1 Magnetococcales bacterium
GAAAGCCCCTTGAGAATCTCGTCGGAGATGCGGATATCGCCGGCATAATCTTCCGCCGTGACCCACATGCGCAGAATGTCCGCGCCGTATTGCTGGATCACCTTGGCCGGGGCGATGACGTTGCCCATGGACTTGGACATTTTGCGTCCCTTGCCATCGACCACGAAGCCATGGGTCAGCACCGCCTTGTAGGGAGCCTTGCCCCGCACCCCGACCGACGCCAGCAAACTGGAGTGAAACCAGCCGCGGTGTTGATCCGACCCTTCGAGATAGAGATCCGCAGGCCAGGTCAGGCCCCACCCGCCGGCATCGCGACGCCGCAGCACCGCCGCCTGGGTGACGCCGGAGTCGAACCAGACATCGAGGATATCCTTCTCCTTGACGAAGCTCTCCCCGCCGCAGCCGGGACAACAAAAGCCCTCGGGCAAAAACTCGGAGGCCGCTTTCTGAAACCAGACATCGGCACTGTGCCGTTCC
>JADGBU010000349.1:563-2054 GCA_015231295.1 Magnetococcales bacterium
GTTGCCGCGACACGCACCAGTCGGGCCGGACCGCCACCATGTTGTAAATGCGCTCCCGACCCCAGGCCGGAATCCAGCGGGTCTGGTTGATCTCCTCCAGGGCCTTTTCGCGCAGTCCGTTGGTTTCCATGGAGATGAACCACTGGGGCGTGGCGCGGATGATCACCGGCTTGTGACACCGCCAGCAATGGGGATAACTGTGCGAAAGACGACCCTGGGCGAGCAGTTGTTTCCGCTCGTCGAGCAGGGCCACCACCGCCTCGTTGGCCTTGAAGATATGCTGTCCGGCAAAATGCGGCGTGCCGGGTTCGAACACACCCCGGTCATCCACGGGATTGTAGACCGGCAGCCCGTAACGCCGCCCCACCTCGTAGTCCTCGTGCCCGTGGCCGGGGGCGGTATGGACGCATCCGGTGCCCGCCTCCAGGGTGACGTGACGCCCCAACAGAATCGGCGCGTCCCGTTCCACCAGGGGATGGCGGAATCGTTTGCCTTCCAGGGCGGCACCGGGAAACCGGGCCACGATCTCCACGCCGGAGCGGGGCACGCCAAAGGCATCGACCGCCGACTCCCACAACCCTTCGGCGAGCACGAGCAGCTCCCCGGCGGTCAGATTGGCGCAGCGGCCCGGATCGACGATGCGCGCCGCCACGTAGATCAGTTCCGGATGCAGACAAACCGCCAGATTGGCGGGAATGGTCCAGGGGGTGGTGGTCCAGATCACCACCGAAACGGCTCCATCCGTCGGGATGGCGTCCAGGGTTTCGTCGGGGGCAAGGGGAAACTTGACGTGAATCGAAGTCGAAACGTGATCCGCGTACTCCACCTCGGCCTCGGCCAAGGCGGTGACATCGTTGACGCACCAGTAGACCGGCTTCGAGCCCTTGAAAAGCCCCCCGTTGACCAGAAACTGTCCCAACTCCCGCAGGATATCCGCCTCGAAACGGTAATCCATGGTGAGATAGGGGTGATCCCACGCCCCGATCACCCCGAGACGCTTGAACTCCTCCCGCTGGATATCGACCCACCGCTGGGCATATTCGCGACAGTGACCCCGGAACACCACCGGATCCATGGTTTCCTTGTCGAGTCCGCGCTGTTTGAGCTCCACCTCGACCTTGGTTTCGATCGGCAGACCGTGACAGTCCCAACCCGGCACATAGGGCACATCGAAGCCATCCATGCGTCGGAATTTCAGGATCACATCCTTGAGCACCTTGTTGATGGCATGGCCCATATGCAGATTGCCATTGGCATAGGGAGGACCGTCGTGCAGCACGAACAGGGGCCGCCCCACCGCCTCGGCGCGCATGCGGGCATGGAGATCCATCGCCTCCCAACGGGCCAGGATGGCCGGTTCACTCCCGGGCAGATCGGCCCGCATGGGAAATTGAGTCACCGGCAACTGCACAGTATCTTTGTAATCCACGTCCTGAAACTCCTTGCCACGCTTCGATCGTCATCCATGGTCTGGGGGGGCTCGGCAGACAG
>JADGBU010000063.1:0-14299 GCA_015231295.1 Magnetococcales bacterium
GCTTTTGACCATCACCATGATCGCCGGGCGTCTGGAACTCTTCACCGTGCTGATTCTGTTCTTCCCCAGATTCTGGAAAGAGGCCTAAGATTCAGTTGATCCAGGGTTCGTTGGCTTGGAGCGACCTCTCCCCGCTTTTCCAGGGGCACACGTTTGGTTCGGTCATACACCACCGGCGCAAGTGGTGTATGGCCAGGACCATTCGGTCATCACACGCACCACACACCGATGCCGCCCTCTGTCCCGACAGATCGGAACGAATGTGCAAGAGTGGACACAATCCACGCTCCAGAGCAAAGAATTGGAGCGGATCGGGGTCACGCCTGCCATCCAATCGTTCCGAGGCAACCCACAAATGAGCAAATCCTAAAGCGGCCATCCGCTCTTGCCATACAACCGTCGGATACGGGGTTGAGGTCGCGACCATCGGTTTTTCGGTGGCGTATTCCTTGAGCAAATCCAGAACGGCGATCAACTCGTCTTGCTCTTGTTCCGGGTTATCGCTGTGCAAAATGATCTGCGAATCGGATCCGGCCTGAATGGCCAATCGGATCCGGCACGCCAATCCGCCGATGGATTCAACGATATTCTTTCCACATTTCCGCAAAATAATGTTCATCACGAGCTGCCTTTCGCCAAACGCTCCGAGTCAAGAGTGCCATCTTACGGCAACCATTTTATTGCGTTTGCGATCAAACAGGCATCAATTCTGGGTCGGCATTGATCAATAATTCATCAAGATTATCATACCCAAAATAATAAACAATACTCATTTCGTCCTTTGAGCGGCACAAAATGATCGGTTGTTCCCACACGCCTGATTGATGTCGTCAGCACGTAGCCCCCTCCGACTGACAAGCAAGCTGATGGAGAATGTTCAACAACTGCTTCTTGTTGACCGGTTTGGAAAGATACTGACTGCATCCGGCTTCCCGGCTTCGCACCCTTTCCCCCTCCATGGCATGCGCCGACAGGGCGATGATGGGTACGGGAACCCGTCCCGTTTCCTGCTCCCACTGGCGAATGTGGCGGGTGGCCGTATACCCATCCATCCTGGGCATCTGGACATCCATGATGACCACATCGAAATTTTCCTCGCGCACCCGAGCCACCGCCTCCACACCATCGTTGACCATCATCAGCCGATGCGGGCTTTTCATGAGATAGGCATCGAACAGGATTTGATTCTCCTCGACATCTTCCGCCAGCAGAATCTTCAGGCTTCTGGTGTTGCTTTGATCATCCGGCGTGACGGTCAAGAGGGCGGGCATTTCGACGGATACCAGCTTGATGGGCAACGTGAAAAAAAATCGACTGCCCAGCCCAAGCTCGCTTTCCACCCAGATCCGTCCTCCCATCAACCCCACCAGACGCCGAGAGATCGCCAATCCCAACCCCGTGCCGCCGTAATGTCGGGTGATTCCGGCATCGGCCTGGGTAAACTGCTCGAAGATATATTGAATCTGCTCCCGGGCAATCCCGATGCCGGTATCTTCCACCTTGAACAAAAAAGTATCGGCCTCCTCGGGATGGATGCTCAGACTGATATCGACCCGGCCCTTGTTGGTGAACTTGATCGCATTGCTCAGCAGGTTGATGAGCACCTGACGCACCCGGCTGTCATCTCCGAGCACAAAGCCGGGGATGATGCTCTCCACCCGATAATCCAGGATCAATCCTTTCTGTTCGGCGACCATATGCATCAAATGGGCGGTCTCCCGCACCACCTGACACGGCGAAAAGGGAATCTCCTCCAACGAGATGCGACCCGCCTCGATACGCGAGAAATCCAGAATATCGTTGATCACACCCAGCATGGCCTTGCCCGAATGGTGCATGGTATGCACAAATCGACGCTGAGTGACGTCCAGATCGGTTTCCAGCAACAATTCCGACATGCCCAGCACCACATTCATGGGGGTGCGGATTTCATGGCTCATGGCGGCCAGAAACTCTCCTTTCGCCCGGGTCGCCGCTTCCGCCTGCTCCTTGGCCTGGATCAAGGCCAGCGCCGTTTGACGACGATCGGAAACATCCCGCGCGATGGCATAGGTCAGCCCTTCATTCCGAATGAACACCGCCCGCCAGGAGAGCCACCGAGACGAACCATCCTGGCAGAGGTATCGATTCTCGAAATCCGCCGAAAAGCCCTGTTGCAATTGTCGCTTCATTTCCTCACGGGTGGCCTGTCGATCCTCCGGATGCACAAAATCGATGAACGGTCGCGCCAACAGTTCGGATTCCGTATAGCCCAACACCTCCAGAAACGAAGGATTGACCTTCACGAAACATCCCAAAGGATCGGCGATGCACATCAGATCGGAGGCGGTCTTGAAAAAATTATAATATTGTTCACGCTCCCTTTCGACGCGCTTGCGTTCGGATATGTCCTGACAGGTGACGACCCATACATGCTCGAAGGTAGGATGCACCAGAGTCGAAATCGTGGAATAACACCATAGATAATGATCATCTTTTTTTCGGTGCAACATCTCATCGGACCACACGCCGCTTTCGGCCAGGGCTTCCCGGATCACCGCCATCCGCTTTTCAGGGGACTCCTCCTGATGGGCGATGATGCCGCACAGGGGACGTCCCAACATCTCATCCAGATCATAGCCAAGCATCTTTTCCAACTTCGGATTGGCGTAGACAATCGTTTCGTCATTCGCCCGGATGATCATGACCCCTTCTTCCATATTCAACAAAATCGTTTCCCGGAGATGCAAAGCATGCTCAAAATTCTTTAGGTCGGCCTTCTCGGTAATGTCGGTGAAAAGCCAAAGTCTTCCCCTGTTTTTTCTGTGATCATTTAATATCGGTTTTGATGAATAGTCGAAAACCCGTCCGTCCTTGAAATGCAATCGATCCATTCCATAGGCATCACCCTGGTATTGCTTCCTGATGCGTCCGAGGAATGCTCTGGGTTCTCTCAGTTGATTGAGCGTGGATCTCAGCAGAAGGGCCCGATAACCCCGCAACTTCATGTTCTGAGGAATGCGCCACATCTCGCGAAAGCGACTATTGGCGCAGAGAATCGTTCCGTGACGATTCACGATCACAATGCCATCATGAATCGAATCGAAAGTGGCTTGCATCAATTCCAGGCTGGTGCGTAATTTTTTGCGTGTATTGATTTTTCTTCCCCGGACATCCCCCTCGTGAACGAACCTCAAACACTCCGATCCATGCTTATCCATATCAAACACATCCTTACCGAGAGGAAAACGACCACACCAGGCTAGGTTGAAACGGGTGGATCCAAAAGCGATTTTCCGACCATTCCAGAGATGTTTGGTTTCACGCCCCTCCTTCAATGTCTGCGAACGTTTCCTTGACATTGAGAATCTGTGGCAGAATATCAACGAAAATCTGCACCAGGTTGGGATCGAACGCCGTGCCGGAGGTGCGTTTGATCTCTTTCACCGCATCTTCCACACACCAGGGCTCTTTGTAGGGGCGTCGGGAAGTCAGGGCGTCGAACACATCGGTCAGACTGCAAATGCGCCCGACAAGAGGAATCGCCTCCCCGGCCAGACCATAAGGATAACCACCCCCATCCCAACGTTCATGGTGCGTCATGGCGATCAGATGCGAGGTTTGCAGTAGAATGGAGCTATCTCCGGTCAACAACCTTCCGCCAAGCAGCGTATGTCCCTTCATCAGGGAAAATTCCATCTCCGTCAATCGACCCGGTTTCAGAAGAATACTGTCCGGAATTCCGATTTTTCCCACATCATGCATCGGCGACGCATGAAGAAGCAGATCCTGATCTGACGAAGAGAGTCCCGCCGCCCGACCCAGCAACAGGGAATAACGACTCATGCGCATGATGTGGTTGCCGGTTTCCGGATCCCGATATTCGGCGGCCTGTCCCAACCGCCGAATGATCTCCAGGCGAGAATGCAACAACTCCAACTGGCTTTCCGCGTAAGCCTGAGCCGTGCGGGCACTGCGCAGAATATAACGCACCCGATGCCCCAACAGACTCCAATTGATGGGTTTGGTGATGAAATCGGTCGCCCCCGACTGATACGCCAGTTCGACCGACGAAAGATCCTCCAGACAGGTGATGATGATGACGGGTAAATGTTCCAGTTCCGGCTGCTGACGGATGGTGTGACACAATGAAAAACCATCCATGCCCGGCATCACCACATCGGAGATCACCACATCGGGCCGCTCGTACTGCATCATCTCCCAGGCCTGCACGCCATTCTCGGCATCGATCACGCGACAACCATACCGCTCCAACGCCTCCCGCATCGGCACCCGCTGCAACCATTCATCATCCACCACGAGCACCAACGGACCTTTCATCTCATCGAGCAGATCTTTCATGGCGCACCGCTGGCTTGATATGTATTCGAATAGGCTTTCAGTGCCTGACAGGCGTCGGAGAACAAAGGCGCGATACGCGGCAAATGTCTGCCCACCAACTCCAGATCGACATAATGCAACTCCATGGCACGCCCAACCTCCGCCAGTTGCTTGACTCCCATGATGAGACAGGAGGATTTCAGACTGTGGGCGGCAATCCTGACCCCTTCGACATCCCGCCGTTCCACCGCCTGAATGAGTTGTAAAATCAGTTCAGGGATCCATGAGATGAAATGTTCCACCATTTTATGCAACAACTTGTAGTCACCACCCTGAGACAGAGAAAGGATCTGCTCCAGGGCCAGTTTATCCAGAATCGGCGTGGACATTTCATCGAACTCATCACCATCGGACCGGATATGCTCTCCGCCATCCGGCATGGACGCTGCCTGCGGATGGCTCTCCGTGCCGGATTGAGAAAGCCCCTCCGAACTGCCGAGCCGATTTTTTTCCGTCTCATCCCCAAAAGAGGCGTGCAACCAGCGTTTCAAAACGCCCACCAGATCCGCCGGACTGAACGGCTTGCGCAGATAATCATCCATGCCGGCCTCTTTGCACTGTTGACGGCTCTGCTCCAACACATGAGCCGTCAGCGCGATGACCGGAAGGCGCGCAGCACCCGTATTCTCTTCCCATTCCCGCAACTGTCTGGTGGCCTCGAAGCCATCCAGAATCGGCATTTCGCAATCCATCAGGATCAGGTCGAAGGGGGGAGCGATCTCCCGCAGCAACGCCATGGCCCGCTGACCATTGCTGGCCACCGTCACCTGACAACCCAATTGCCTCAAGGTTGCCTCGGCCACCTCCTGATTGATCAAATTGTCTTCCACCAGCAGCACCCGGCCCTTGAAGGTGTGATGATTCAACCGGGATTGACGTTGATCGGATTTCCATTCCGGGAGATCCAGCCGATCACTCTCCAGCATTTTTCCGAACCGGATCGTAAACCAGAAGCTGGAGCCATGTCCCGACTGGCTTTCCACACCCATCTCCCCCTGCATCATGCCCACCAATCGATGCGTGATGGCCAATCCGAGACCGGTTCCGCCAAACTTGCGTGAAACCGAATGGGCCTCCTGAGAGAAAAACTGAAACAAATCATTCTGGAACTCGGCGGACATACCGATTCCCGTATCCGTCACCCGAAAACGGACCAAAAGCTCCCGTTCATTCTCTTCCATCCGCTCCACCGCCAGGGAAACGGAGCCTTCTTCGGTGAATTTGCACGCATTCCCCATCAGATTGAACAGAATCTGACTCAGACGATACGGATCCCCCATCAGCGGTTTGAACGCCCCGTCCGGAAGCGTACAGTGAAAGCTCAATCCCTTGTCGTGGATACGTTCCTCGAACATTTCGGTAATATCCGCGACGACCTCGCGCAGATCGAAACTCAGGCACTCCAGGGTCAGTTGACCGGCCTGAATCTTGGAAAGATCGAGAATGTCGTTGATGATGCGCAACAAGGTTCGTCCAGCCCGATGAATGGTCTGAACATAATGTTGTTGCTGTTCGGTCATGGTCGTTTTCAGGAGCAGATCGGCCATGCCCAGCACACCGGTCATGGGGGTGCGGATCTCGTGGCTCATCGTGGAGAGAAAATCACTGCGGGCCTTGGCAACCGCTTCCGCTTTGTGTCGGGCGACCGACAACTCCTCCTCGATGCGCTTGCGCCTGGTGATATTCCGGAAGGAGACGACCACCCCACCCACCTCTCCATTCCGGACAATCGGTGCCGCGATCATCGCCACCGGGATGCACCGGCCATCCTGATGCCAGAACGTCTCCTCCTCCAAGTTGACGAGAGTTCCTTGCAGCAACACCTCCCGCAAGAAACAGTCGGAAGGCGGAGACGGAGAACGATCGGCCTGGGTGTGATGAAACAGCGTATGGGCCGATTGACCCATCACTTCCTCCTCTTTCCAGCCCAGAAGCGTCAGGGCCGCATGGTTGATGTAACTGATTTTGCAGCTCTGATCGACCACATAGAAGCAGGCTCCCAGGTTGGCGACGATTTCGTGGAGTTTATCCCGTTCCCGTTGCAACGCTTCCTGTTTTTTCTTCAGTTTCAACACTTCCCGCGCCAGGGATTCGTTGGTTTCCCGGAGCGATGTCGCATCGTTCTCCCGGAGATGATGATATTGATATTGTTTGCTCAGTTGCACGTTCGCGAGCACAACCGATTTCAGAGAGGCGTGACTGTCGAAGGGCGACCCGTTTTTGGAATCAATCCGGAAATTTTTCTCCTGTTTCATCACGGTCGTCTTGAAAACCACAACGGATGCATTCCCCTCTCCTGACAATCTTTGGATGGCATCGATACCGTCCGTTTGCATCCATTGATTCTGCGAAACGCGTATCTGTTTCATGATATTTCCCTCTTCAAACATCGTACACGGACAGAAAAACCGGATCTCGCCCACCGGTCATCCGAGATCCGATTGCGTTTTCACCGCTGCAAAACCGCTTCAATCCTCCGGAGCACCGAAACCAGGTGAAACGGTTTGCTGATCATCTCGATGGCACCGAAGGATTGCGCCATTCCCAGAATCAACCCGGCATTCATGGCCTTGCCCCCTCCCGAGATGGCAATCACTTTGCTGCCTGGGCGCTCGGACAAAACGGCAGCCAACAAATCGATCCCATCCATCACCGGCATGAAAATATCGGTGATGATCAGATCGATCGTATGCTGATTAAAAATTTCCAAACCGATCTTGCCATTTTCCGCTTCGACCACGACATGTCCGGCATGTCGCAGGGCCTCACCCAGAAGCATCCGGCAATTATCATCGTCATCAACCATCAAAATCGTGGCCATCCATCACTCCTTTTCAGTTCACGGACTTCGAAACATTTCATTGCGTTCTGCACCAAAACAGGATACAAACGCCCCTCCACCAGAGTTGGTGGTCTCCACGCTGAACCTTTGCACATTGACAAGACATCCACATCAACACACGCTGGATCATAATTGCTTCCGAAACTCAGCACAATCATGAGATCATTGATTTTATTGTCGAGTATCTACGGTAATAGCATCGTAAAACGTCGATAAAGACCATCCAGGCCACAACCGATCCTCCATCAGGTTGCCATGAATCGTGATTCCTTCCAGGGGGCATCCCATTATCTCTATCTGGTCGGCAATGCCCTGATTTCCTTATTTTCCTGGTTCTCCTGGTCTTCCGGCAGGCGTTACTATCTGCTGACCCACACCACGCAACAGATTTATTTCACCGCCATCCAGAGTTTTCGTTTGGCACTGCTCATCGGCTTGGCGCTCGGATTGCTGGTGGTGTTGCCCTTCTCCTCATTGGGCTTCACGGATCTGCACATGCTCTCCATTCTGATGCAGAAAGTTCTTTTTCATCAGATTGTTCCCTTCATCACCGCCGTGGTGGTGATCGGACGTTCCGGCACCTCGATCACCTCCGAAATCTCCAGCATGCAGAGTCAACAGGCCATCGAGGGACTGCTGATCGTCGGCATCGACCCGCATCAACTGCTGGTTCTGCCCCGCATGCTCGGCATGACCCTCTCGATGCTGCTGCTGGCCATCTGGATGATGGTGGGTGCCATCGCCGGAACCGGCTTTCTGGCTCTGCTGGTGGATGGGGTTTCCGTCACCCAGGTATGGCGGGCCAGCGCCAATCTGATCACCGTGGGAGAACTGGCCCTCACCGCCTTGATGATGGTCTGGTTTGGCGTCAGCATTGCCAGCATTCAGTGTTATTACGGATTCTTGTCCCGCAACGCCCTGGAGATTTCACGCAATCTGCCGCGCGCCTTTGTGCGCAGTTTTTTGTCATGTCTGCTGATCATTCTGCTTTTTTCGCTGGTTCGTTATGGATAAGCCTCTGTTTCAAATGTCCGGGGCGATCCTGCCGATGGCGGAAAGCACCCCGTGCGATCTCACCGTATGGCCGGGACAGGTCTGGGTGATCACCGGTCCCTCGGGCAGCGGCAAGACCACGCTGTTCAAGGTGATGGCCGGGATCATCCAGTTGTTGCGCGGAAAGATTCACCTGTTCGATCGGGATCTGCGTTACACCTCACCCGCCCAACTGCTGAAATTGCGTCGCCGTCTGGGGGTGATGCTCGAAAAGGATGGCCTGATCCCAACCTGGACCGTTCACGAATGTCTGGAGCTCCCCTGGAGATATCACGACGGCATGACCCCGGAACGGGTGGATCCGAAGCTGATCCAGATCATGGAAGATCACGGCGAAGAGCCGGAACTGCTCGGTCGTGTGGTGGCCACCCTGCCTTTGGAACAGCATATTCGCGTCGGATTGCTGCGGGCCTTGCAGATGGAACCCGAATTGCTGCTGCTGGATAATGATCTGGTCTGTTCTTTGCTGCCGCGTTATCTTCAGGTTTCGTTTGCCAGACGCCTTCAGGAAAAACAGTGCGCCCTGGTGGTGAGGGCCATACCGGGGATCTATTCCATTCTGCCCGCCGAGCGGGTACAGGTGGCCGTGATCCTGAAAGGTGCCGTGGCGGCCACCGGAACCCGCGACTCACTGCGTCATCATCCGGATCCTCTGGTCCGAAAATTCGTGGAGCGATTCCCATGACCAACCCACTCGTGACCAATCCCATGACCACGCGCCGGGATCGGGACCGAAGCTTCAAGCGTGCGGTCACGTTGTTTTTTCTGTTTTCCATGCTGCTGGTGCTCGGCACCATCTGGCTTGGGAACACCCCGATCAATCCATTCGAGAACAAATACCGTCTGCACTTCTCCACCAGTCACGTTCTGGGCATTCAGATCGAAACCCCCGTCACCCTGGCGGGCATCATGATCGGCAAGGTGGTCAGCATGGAGTTTTCGACCCACAATCAGATTCAGGTCGGCATGCGACTGCTCAAGCGGTATCAGGACAAAATTCGCACCGATTCCCGCATCACCTTCAATCAGCCCATGGTGGGCAACTCCTCTCTGGACATCTCGCTGGGATCCAAGCAGCAACCCATGCTGCAAGAGGGCGATTATCTGCCCCTGGAGCGCAGCCGGGAGATCGGGGATTTGGTGGAGCGTTTCTCGCCGATCCTCGACAACCTCGACCGCACCATGAAACATCTGGCGCAACTTTCGGGTCAGTGGATGGAGCCCGACGAACCTTTTCAACAAATTTTGCAGCAGGCGGTTCAACTCACGGCGCACACGGTGCGCCTGATGGAAGGACTGCAAACCCGTCTGCCCCCCATGCTCGACCGGATGGATCAATCGGTGGGTCGGAGTCTGCGTCAGGCCGATGGGTTGCTGCTCGATGCCCGCAAGGGGGTTCAGGCCGTTCCGCCCCTCATGGGCAAGGTGGAAGGCGTTGTGGAACGCACGCAGGAAATTCTCTCGAATCTGGTCATCATCAGCCGCCAGTTGGAAAAATTGACCCCCAAGGTTCCCGCTCTGGTCCAGCAGGGGCAGGATGTGATGGATGAGGCCGAAATGCTCATGCGCAACCTCAACCATTCGATTCTGTTTGACGATCCGCGCATGGATCCGGAACAATGGCGCATTCCGTTGATCACGCCACGGGATGTGCCGCTGTCGATTCCCCGGATGCCTTGAAGGAGGCTTGATCCATGCTGCGTCTCTCGATGGCCCTGATCCTGTTGCTGCTGCCTCTGACCGGATGTCTCTCCCGTTCCGGACCGGCCATGCCCCCGCTGCTGGAAAAAAGAGCGCGCAGCCAGGAGAAGGGAGAAGAGTTGTCGCGCTCGTGCAAGGTGCGACAAGCCCTGCTGGAGACGCAACAAACCCTTTATTTCGCTCAATTGCGGGACGATCGGCCCGCCATGGCGACGGCGTTGCAGAGTCTCGCCAACCATCACATGACCCTGGGCGAATATGCCGTGGCCGAAGAGCGTTTTCTTCAGGCCGAAAGGCGTTTCCAGCGTCTGGGCGACGAGGAGGCCGGATTTCAGGTCGCTCTGGGAAAGGCGATTCTCCAGGTGGTTCGGGGCCGCTTTCCGGAGGGAAGAGCGGAACTGGAAGCCCTGTTGAACCGTCATCCCCGGTCGGAAGCGGAAAAAGAGGCGCGGTGGCGGCTGCCGTTGTATCAGGGTCTGGCCATGGCCAGCCGGGGAGAAGGTTTTCCGGAACGGGCACTGGAGCATCTGGCCCGCGCGGAAACCCTGGCCCTGCAGAGCGGATCCCGGCAGGAGTTGGCCAGCATCCGGATGAACCGGGCACGCATTTTTCTCGATCAACGGCAATGGTCCGCCGCCCGCGACGCCGCCGAACAGGCGATGGTGTTGGATCGGGAGTCGGAAAACATTCTCGGCATCGCCTCCGATCTGATCGTTCTGGCCGCCATCTCCGAACAAGAGGGGCTGCTGGATGAAGCCCGGGAACAATTTCAACAGGCCGGTGATCTGTTCGAGCATTGCGGCGTGACGGGAGAGAGCGAAGCGAGTCGCGCCAGAGCGGATCGGTTGGCGGAGCGCAGCGGAAAGCCGTTCCAACCGGGCCGATGAGTGGCGCGGCAGCGCATCGAGATGGAACCTCCCACGGGCTTCACCCCTGACGCCCGATGATCAACCCTTGTTGAGGGATACTGGTCCTTTCCATGGAAAAAGTTCTGGTTGTCGAAGATTCCAAGGCCTTTTCCGCGCTGCTGAAAAAGGAGATCGAAACCCAACTTCCGATGATCGAAGTGGTCCTGGCCGCCGATCAACGCGCCGCCATCGAGGCCATCGCGTTGGCGGAAAAGCCCTTTCTGCTCGGCATTCTCGATCTGAACCTCCTGGACGCGCCCAACGGGGAGATCGTCGATACGGTCATGGCCAAAGGAGTCCCGGTGGTCATCCTGACCTCCACCTTCAGCGAACAGTTGCAAAAACAGCTCTACGCCAAACGGGTCTTGGATTTTTTCGTCAAGACCAGCATTGGCACGATTCATTCGGTCATCTACTTCATCGATCGATTCCTGCGCAACGGTTCGGTGAAAGTTCTGGTCGTGGACGACTCCCGAAGCTCCCGCATGTTGCTGCTGGCCTACCTGCGACGCTATCGTTTCATCGCCCTGGAGGCCAGCCACGGCAACGAAGCCCTGACCATTCTGAACCAGGAGCCCGGCATTCAACTGGTCCTGACCGACTACAACATGCCGGGCATGGACGGCTTCGAACTGACGAAAAAAATCCGCGCCCTGCACTCGCGGGACAAAATGGCGATCATCGGCCTGTCGGCCCAGGGGGATCCGCTGCTGTCGTCGAAATTTCTCAAGCACGGAGCCAGCGACTTCATCAACAAGCCATTCCAGTTGGAGGAGTTGATCTGCCGTATTTTCCAGAACATCGATCTGATCGAAAAGATTCAAACCATCTCCGAAACCGCCGAACAGGCCAGAGTCGCCAGTCAATTCAAGAGCACCTTCCTGGCCAACATGAGCCATGAAATCCGCACCCCCATGAACGCGATCATCGGCATGACCGATCTGGTGCTGGCCACCCCGTTGCCCGAGGAACAACAGACGCGGATCAAGATCGTGCAAAGCTCCGCCGATGATCTGCTCGCGCTGATCAACAATATTTTGGATATTTCCAAAATCGAGGCGGGACAGATCAGCCTGGAACAGATCCCGTTCAACCTGCATGAGCGCGTCGAAAACACCACGGAGATCCTGGCGATCAAGGCGCAGCAGAAGGGGCTCGAACTGTGGTCGCATCTGGCCTCCGACGTTCCGGAAACGCTTCTGGGCGATCCGCACCGACTGCACCAGATTTTACTGAATCTGTTCAACAACGCCATCAAATTCACCGAATTCGGAGAGATCGTGTTGCGGGTCGAAGTGGTACCCGATCCGCAACACAACCCGGATGGCGTGACCCTGCATTGTTGCGTCACCGACACCGGCATCGGCATTCCCCCGGACCGGCTGGAGATGATCTTCGGTCGCTTCACGCAGGCGGACGGCTCGACCACGCGCCAATATGGCGGCACGGGGTTAGGTTTGGCCATCAGCAAGCATCTGGTGGCGTTGATCGGAGGACGCATCTGGGTGGAAAGTCGGGAGGGTCAGGGCAGTCGCTTTCACTTCACGGGTCGTTTTGGCCACGCGACCTCCGACCGCGCCGCGCCACCCCGCCCCGTACCACCCCTGGCAGGCATCCGGGTGCTGCTCGGCTCCGGACACGCCACCAGTCGCCAGATCATCCGGGAGATGCTGGACAACCTGGGCGCGATCGTCACCGAGGCGGAAAATACGGAAATCCTGGAAACATCGTTGCAAACTCACTATGATTTGCTGCTGCTGGATCATCGTCTGTTGCTGTCCGGCTGTCCAGCGTGGAACGGGCCGATTCTGGCCCTTCTGCCGACCACCATGCGGCTGGAAGATCTGCCCCTGGGCGATCGCCGTGCGGAGTTGACCGTGCTCAACAAACCGGTCAGGCGTCTGGAGTTGCTCAAGGCCATCAACAGGCGGCTCGGGCGGCGTGACGACGCGCCCTCCGCCGCCGACGCCCCGATGCCGACCCAAGGCGACACGCTGAATATTCTACTGGTCGATGACAAACCGATCAATCAGCAGGTCGCCATGGAGATTTTGCAACGGGCGGGTCATGACGTGATGGCCGTGGGTGGCGGAAAAGAGGCCCTGGCCGCCTGGGAGCAGCACTTTTTCGATCTGATTCTGATGGATCTGCACATGCCGGATCTGGATGGGTATGACGTGACGCGACGCATCCGGCTCGCCGAAGAGGCCAGGCCGGAGATGACACGGATACCCATCATCGCGGTGACAGCCAGCGTGATGACCGGTGAGAAAGAGAAATGTCTGCAATGCGGCATGGATGATTTTCTGGGAAAACCCTATCGCACCCACGAATTGCTGACCCTGATCGGACGCTTTGGCAAGCGGCACCAGTCGCCTCCCAAACGCGCCGTCGCCGGCAGGATCCCCGCGCTGCTGGATGCCGCCATGGATCCGGAACAGGCCGCCAGCGGACGACGCACCTTTCTGGCCGAAAGCTCCGGGATGATCGAAAGTCTGCGTCAGACCCTGGAGGGCACGGAACCGCAACAGGCGCGACAGGCCATCGACCCCCTCAAGAGGCTGGCTGCGGAGGCGGGAGCCTTGTATTTCAAAATGCTGGTGACACGTCTGGGCACCGCATTGTTGAGTGAACACTGGGAAGAGGCCGCCCGACTCTTGACCACGCTGGAAGAGGTCCATCGGCAGACACGGCAGGCCATTTCGACAACAGGGGAGCAGGCATGAACATTCTGATCGTCGATGACAATCCGATCAACCGCAAGATGTTGCTGGAGTATCTGGCGCGCTATGGACATTGCGACATCGCCAGCAATGGCGTGGATGCCGTGGATCAGTTCGAGGCGGAGTTCACCACGGGCAATCCGTATGATCTGGTCTTGCTGGATCTCATGATGCCCCGGATGAATGGTCAGAACGCGCTGCGAAAAATTCGCGCCATCGAGCGGCAATACTCCGTGCCGGCGCGGGAACAGGCGGTGGTCATCATCGTCACCGCCATCGGATCACCCGAGGATGTGCTGAAAACCTCCGAATTCGACCGCAATACCGATCTGATCAAAAAGCCGGTCCGGCAATCCGAACTGATCGCCAAAATGAAATCCCACGGCCTTTTGTAAAACGACGATCGCCACCACACCATCGGGGTCCAGGGGCCAATGGCCCCTGGCAGGTCCAGGGCGAAGCCCTGGGATTTGAAAAATCAGGTAGTCCCTTCCCGCACTTTCAGGAATCGCACCTCGGCCCACTCCTTGATGGCATCTTCCAACCGCCAGCGATTGCGGGCCAGAAATACCGGGGCCCCATCATAATCTTCCGCCATTTCCGCCTGGGCCGCATCGACACACCGCTTCAGCAACCGGTGATCATCCGCCTCCAGCCAACGGGCGGTGATGTAACCCGCATCCTCGAAACGC
>JADGBU010000063.1:14313-18027 GCA_015231295.1 Magnetococcales bacterium
ACATCGTATTCGGTGCGGATGCGATCCGCCAACACCTCGAACTGCAACGCCCCCTGCACCCCGACGATCCACTGCGAGCCCAGCAACGTCTTGAAGGCCCGCGCCACGCCCTCTTCTCCCAACTGCCGCAAGGCGTTCTCCAGATGCTTGACCCGCATCGGATCCTCGGGACGGACCCGGCGCAGAATTTCCGGGGCGAAGCTCGGCACGCCGGTAAATTTCAGCGTTTCCCCTTCGGTCAGGGTATCGCCGATGCGCAACACGCCGTGATTGGGAATGCCGATCACATCTCCCGCGCAGGCCTCCTCGGCCAGATCGCGCTCCCGGGCCAGAAACAGCAGCGGATTGTGAACCGCGAGAATCTTGCCGGTGACGGCGTGTCGCAACTTCATGCCACGCCGGAACTTTCCGGAAACCAGCCGCAGAAAGGCGATGCGATCCCGATGGTTGGGATCCATATTCGCCTGGATCTTGAACACGAATCCCGTCACCTTCTCCTCTTCGGGATGGACCATCCGCTGTTCCGCCTGCTGCGGACGGGGCGAAGGAGCCAGATTCAGAATCGCCTGCAACAGCTCCCGGACGCCGAAATCATAAAACGCGCTGCCAAAATAAACCGGCGTCAGATGCCCTTCCCGATAGGCTTCGGGATCGAAGGGGGCGCAGAGTCCGCGCACCATTTCGATCTCTTCGCGCAACTGGGCCAACGGTTTGGGGGGCAGCAGCCGGTCGAGCTTGGGATCCTCCACCCCCTGACACGCCTCCCCTTCGGCGAGATCGCCGGTACGGGCGCGATTCATGAAGGTCATGCGATCGGCCATCAGATCGAAACTGCCGAGAAAATCCTGACCCATGCCCACGGGCCAACTGGCGGGCACCACATCCAGGGCCAACTGCTCGGAAATCTGATCCATGAGGGTGAAAGGATCGAGTCCATCCCGATCCATCTTGTTGACGAAGGTGATGATCGGCACATTGCGCAGACGGCACACCTCGAACAGCTTCAGGGTTTGGGACTCGATCCCCTTGGCCGCATCCAGCACCATCACCGCCGAATCGACGGCGGTCAGGGTGCGGAAGGTATCCTCGGAGAAGTCGGCGTGACCCGGCGTGTCGAGCAGATTGATCACATGACCATCGAACTCGAAGGTCATCACCGACGCCGTAACCGAGATTCCCCGTTCCCGTTCCACTTTCATCCAGTCGGATCGGGCGCGTCGCTGTTCTCCGCGCGCCCGCACCCGACCCGCTTCCTGAATCGCCCCTCCGAAGAGCAACAGCTTTTCGGTCAGGGTGGTTTTGCCCGCGTCCGGGTGGGAAATGATGGCGAACGTCCGACGACGCCGCACCTCCTGGGCAATGGAACTCATGCAACCCTCACGCGCCTGACCAAGTGAAAAGAACAAACCGACAAACCTTCAACCCTTCACTTTAACCCATCGCGTCCCCAAACGAAAGCCCCGCCCACACAGAAAATCTCACCCGCCGATCATCCGGTTTTTCAGCAGATCCGCAAGCAGCGTCAGACCGGTGGCCATCAGACCGCCACCGATCATGCCATTGACCGCCGCTTTGCGTTCCACCCGTCGCAAACGGTCATCGAGACTGGCCATCCAGTCGGTCTGACGCTGCTGCTGCGTTTGAATGGCCTCCAGGCTTCCCTGCACCTTGCCCATGCTCAACAACAGGTCATGCAGCAAGGCGTCATAGGGATCGCCGACGCCGTTCACCGTCCACCTTCCCGGCTGAACACGCCGATCAGACCCGACAGGCCGGTCCCGACCGCCACCACATCCTGCATGGTCTCCGGCGACATCGACACCCCGAAAGCCGTCATCAGCATCACCACACCTCTCCAGGTGGAAGGCTCCCGACACCGTTCCAGCCACTGAGCGTTCATCCTTTCTCCTCCACGAAACGATGCCAGTTGTGAATGAACTCCGCCTCGGTGCCCGCGCCTTTCGGGGTGTTGTAGTAGAGCTTCCAGTAACGGGCCAAACCGGGCAGATCGTCGGCCTCGGGCAGCGGAGCCTTCACCCGCCGATAGTGCAGCCGACACATCACCGCCGCCAGCAGCAGATCGGTGATCAGATAATCCGGCTCCGGGGGGGTATTCCAGCGTCTGGCGAGGGTCCGCACCAACTCCGAATCGAAGGTGATGAAGTGGGTCCAGATATCCCGATAGGTCGCCGGTTCCATCTGAAACACCCCCAGAGCCGGACCGCCCCCCACCTGACGCAGATAGCGTCCCAGACCCGACTCCTGGGCCGCCGTTCCCAGCAGCAGGGCCTCGGCGGCGGGAGAGGCCATCCCCACCAACTCCAGGGCTGGCCGGATGACGTGTTGACGAAATTGTGAAACCTGCATGCCCATGTTTCGATCTCCTTGATGTCGATGGATGAGTGCCGCGTCATGAATCACGGTACACCCATCTAAACACATCCCGGAATCAGGATCCGCGTGCAGTGTTTCAGTGAATACAACAAAAAAAACGACATCCAGGGCTGGCGACCCGATGGACGAACAATGAAATTTTCTTGTCATTTCATGCGAGTTTGTAAAAAAAATTTATCATTGCCAATCGGCGTGAATTGAGTAACATATTGCAGTGTCAGGATTAATTGATTCAATAACCTGAACCGAACATGAACCCGATTCCGGATTTGAACCGTTGACGTCAATCCGGATTGAATTTTCCGACTCAAATCAAATGGAGATCATTGATGCCAGAGATGCGTTTTCAGGTTCAGGGCACCCAGAATCAGCCTCTGGAGGTCATCATCACCAAAAACGGCAAAAACCTCACCGCGACCTGTTCCTGCTCCACAGGCACCCACGACATCTGCCAACACCGGATCAACATCCTGTCCGGCTCCGCGCAAGGGATCATCAGCAAAAATACCGACGATGTGAAAAAAATCACCTCCTGGGTGGCCGGCACCGATGTCGGCAAGGCCTTGCATGATGTGATGGAAGGCCTGAAACTGCTCGAAAACGCCCAGGAAGATTTCAACAGCGCCAGAAAACGTTTGATCAAGGCTCTGAAGGATTGAACAAGCCTTTCCAGATACCCACACAACCAAGGATCTTGACAGAATGGAAACTTACCTATGGTTCAAACTGCTCCTCATTCTCATATTGATTGTTGGGAATGCCTACTTCGTCGGTGCCGAAGTGGCCATCACCGGAGCCAGACGGAGTAAAATCCGGCAACTGGCCGAAAACGGCAACAAGGCCGCCCAACGGGTGCAAGAGCTTCATCAAGAACCTGAGCGTTTCTATTCCGTCACCCAGATCGGTATCACCATCGTCTCGCTGGCCCTGGGCGCGATCGGCATGGATACCCTGGCTCTGATCATGAATTCCTGGTTCGAAAATCTCTTCGGCATGTTCGGATCCGGCGAAGAGATGATCAAAACCGCGCATCTGACCGCCTACATCGTCGCGTTCATCATCATCTCCTTTCTGCATGTGGTGGGTGGCGAACTGGCTCCGAAAATTCTCGCGTTCCACAAGGCCGAAGCGGTGGCCATGGCGGTCTCCTGGTCGGTCAACGCCCAGTACGTGCTTTGGACGCCGGTCATCTGGGCCATGAAACACGCCTCCAACTTTCTGCTCTGGACCTGGGGACAAGGGGAACTCATCGGCTCCCATGGCGAACACTTCACCATGACCCAGGACGAAATCCGCACCATCATCACCGCCAGCGAAGGC
>JADGBU010000350.1 GCA_015231295.1 Magnetococcales bacterium
GGCGGGCTCGTAGCCGTTGCGGCTGGCGATCGATTGCAGGATGCCCCGTTCGTCGAGGGTTTTGATCGCCTGCACCACCGGCTCCCGCAACACGAGGGTATCGTGTTCCGCCAGCACCCCTTCCCAGAGCGTGTTGTCCAGATCCCAGACCACACACTTGATTTTATGCGTTTTACCCATCGTCACACCGTTTTGCTCTTTCGATCCCGCGCCCGCTGATCCTTCACGAAGTCGAGATGACCGAACTTGGCGATGATGGTCTGTTGAATCTGATTGCTGCCTTCGATGATCTCCATGATCTTGGCGTCACGGAAGTAGCGTTGCACCGGATAATCCTCGCTGCAGCCATTGGCCCCATGGATCTGCACCGCGTCGGAGGCGGCGCGGGCGACCATGGTGGAGGCGAAATATTTGGCGGTGGAGGTGGCCATGATGGAGCGATGATCCCGGGCATCCTTCATCTGGCCGGCCTGGACGCAGAGCAGTCGGGCCGCCTCGATATGGGTGATCATGTCGGAGAGCATGCGCTGGATCAGGGGGTGTTCCCGCAGATGGACGCCGAACTGCTTGCGCTGACTGGTATACTCCAGCGAGGCTTCCAGGCAGGCGCGGGCCAATCCCACGCAGCCGGAGGCGACGCAGAAGCGGCCATGATCGAGGGCGGCACCCGCCACATGGGAAAAGCCGAAGCCGGGACGGGCCACCATATTCTCTTCCGGCACCACGCAGCCGTCGAGGGTGAGGGCGGCGAGCATGGCGGCGCGAAAGCCGAGCATGCCGGTGAGAGGACGACGGGAGAATCCGGGCCGATCGCTCTCCACCAGAAAGGCCACCGGTTTGCCCTCCAACTGACCGAACACCAGAAACAGATCCGCGATCTGACCGCAGGAGATCCATTTTTTCTCCCCGTCGAGGCGGTAGTCGCCGTTTTCCAGACGGGTGACGCGGGTTTCGACATTTTTGGCGTCGCTGCCCACGGAGGGTTCGGTCAAGGCGAAGGCCCCGAGGGTGGCACCGCTGGCCAGTCGCGGGAGCCAGTATTGCTGCTGAGACGCGCTGCCCCAGATGGTCAGGGCCTGACAGACCATGCCATGGACCGTCAGCAGACTGAGCAGGGATGCGCTGCCCCGTCCGATCTCCTCGCAGAGCAGACCGAAGGTGAGGCTGTCGAGTCCACCGCCATTCCACTCGGCGGGGATGGTGGCTCCGAGATGACCCGCTTCCGCCAGCGCGGCCACGATGGAGTCCGGCAGACGCTCCTCCCGATCCCATTGATCGGCGAAGGGCTCCACCTGTTCTTCCACAAACGCCATGAACGCCTGTCGGGCGTTCGCCTGTTCCGGGGTCCAATCCATGCTGGTCAACTCTCCTGGCTCGCCGTTCCTACAGAATGCGCCATCCACCCATGTCCATGAGACCGGTCAACGGGCCGCTGCCGGCTGATTCAGGCAGGAGACCCCTTTCTTGAAGATGCACTGATCATCCTTGCCATAGGTGTCGAAATAGAGCACCCGTTTGCCTTCCTTGTTTTTCTTCTCCCGCACGATCTGGAGAAAATACTCCTGACTGAGGATCTCCCCATTGGGAAAATGTTTTCTCGGCACCCCTTTGGCCGCCTTGGAGAGCACCCCCCCATAGCGCAGATAGGAGACCATGCTGTCCGGGTCGGCGGTATTGCCATAGCGCATCGCCTCCACCAGCAGCAGGACCGAATCGAAGGCCTGGGCGGCGGTGGTATAGGAGGAGAGCTTTTTCTTGAAAATTTGATTGTATTCGTCAATGAACATCTTGTTGATCGGATCGTCTTCGTTGAACAATCCCACCACCAGCGAGCCGAGCACCGGCGAGATGCCCTTGCCCCCCAGTTCCAGGAATTTCGGATCGTTTTGGGAGACCCCCATGACGATGGGCACCTCGACCTTGAACTCCCGCAGCAGGGTGATGAACGGAATCGCTTCCCGGGTGGTTCCGGCGAAGAAGATCGCATCCATCGGCTTGGCTTTGTGTTTGGTCAGGAAGCGGGTGATGATGGGAAAGAAATCG
>JADGBU010000064.1 GCA_015231295.1 Magnetococcales bacterium
CGGTTCATCCCCACGAGCGTGGGGAACGGCCGTACTGGCCGCCCCAGGTCGCGCCAGCCAACGGTTCATCCCCACGAGCGTGGGGAACGGGCACATGACATTCGGAGAAAAACGGGTAAGGTCGGTTCATCCCCACGAGCGTGGGGAACGGACAAACGGCGCGGAGTCGTAGGCCCTGGACGTCGGTTCATCCCCACGAGCGTGGGGAACGGTGGTAAAGGGATGGACAATGGCCATGGAAGGCCGGTTCATCCCCACGAGCGTGGGGAACGGGTTCGGTCCATCTGGCGGCCTTGTCCGCCATGCGGTTCATCCCCACGAGCGTGGGGAACGGACCTGGGTGGAAGGAGAATCTGATGTTATCTACGGTTCATCCCCACGAGCGTGGGGAACGGTGAACCGTGCGAATCTCCGCGTCCGCGTCCGGCGGTTCATCCCCACGAGCGTGGGGAACGGGCCGGGGAAAAATTCCCGCCCAGCCTCCCCCACGGTTCATCCCCACGAGCGTGGGGAACGGATCAAGGCGTGGCTGGGCGTGTCGGATCCGACCGGTTCATCCCCACGAGCGTGGGGAACGGTGTCCCGCCGCAGCCGCCGCCCCGCGCCCCGCCGGTTCATCCCCACGAGCGTGGGGAACGGTAATGCACGAAGAAATCAACGTGACGGATTTCCGGTTCATCCCCACGAGCGTGGGGAACGGGGTACGTCAACGGAGAAGGAACGCCAAAAGGGCGGTTCATCCCCACGAGCGTGGGGAACGGCTCGTGAGAATGAACCAGACATGCTCACCGACCGGTTCATCCCCACGAGCGTGGGGAACGGAGCAAATCACGCCACCCAAACACGGGGGAGGCCGGTTCATCCCCACGAGCGTGGGGAACGGATGACGTTGAAGCGTCCAAAAAAGTCGGTGAGCGGTTCATCCCCACGAGCGTGGGGAACGGATATATTTTTTGAAAATTTATAAATGGCCTTCCGGTTCATCCCCACGAGCGTGGGGAACGGTGCGGTTCGGGTGACGTACTTTGACCGGGTGGCGGTTCATCCCCACGAGCGTGGGGAACGGGATTCCCAGAGAGGATAGTCTGATCTCCGCTCCGGTTCATCCCCACGAGCGTGGGGAACGGAACTCCTTGCGGGAGTGGTATTCCTCGTCGGTCGGTTCATCCCCACGAGCGTGGGGAACGGATCAAGAACTTTCCGCTCCACCTGTTGCGGACCGGTTCATCCCCACGAGCGTGGGGAACGGCGGTCGTACCGCTCCGGCCAGATTGTCTGTGGCGGTTCATCCCCACGAGCGTGGGGAACGGCGCCGCACCTCC
Organism: Magnetococcales bacterium; assembly: GCA_015231295.1. Lineage (GTDB taxonomy): Bacteria > Pseudomonadota > Magnetococcia > Magnetococcales > Magnetaquicoccaceae > Magnetaquiglobus. The sequence goes on from JADGBU010000064.1 coordinate 1,323, forward strand.
TCCCATCCGGTGTCCTGCAGCGGTTCATCCCCACGAGCGTGGGGAACGGTTTCCAAACGATGACCTCGTGCATGGATTCGACGGTTCATCCCCACGAGCGTGGGGAACGGTGCAGCAGCAGTTGGAGAAGTCGTACTCAGGCCGGTTCATCCCCACGAGCGTGGGGAACGGCAGGTGGTTGACCATGTCTGTCCCGAGCACATCGGTTCATCCCCACGAGCGTGGGGAACGGGGGATCGCCAGGCCGCAATCTGGGTGTACGGGCGGTTCATCCCCACGAGCGTGGGGAACGGGCATGAGTTGGTTCCGGGTCCGTCAAGGAGGTCGGTTCATCCCCACGAGCGTGGGGAACGGTATGCGTGGCGGGGTGAAATACCCTCGCCAACCGGTTCATCCCCACGAGCGTGGGGAACGGTCCAGACCCCATCGCTTGACATCGCTAGATTCCGGTTCATCCCCACGAGCGTGGGGAACGGCTCCCCATTGTAGGAATTGATTCAATGGAGAACGGTTCATCCCCACGAGCGTGGGGAACGGAGCAAAACCATGGATATGGTTGACTTCCCATTCGGTTCATCCCCACGAGCGTGGGGAACGGCCACTCATGATGTATTTTCGGACACGATCGACCGGTTCATCCCCACGAGCGTGGGGAACGGCGCACATTAGCAACCACATGATCATAATTCATCGGTTCATCCCCACGAGCGTGGGGAACGGGTCGATGCCCATCGTATCGAAACGCCAACCCGCGGTTCATCCCCACGAGCGTGGGGAACGGATTCGTCGGGTTTTCAAAAACGACAATGAATACGGTTCATCCCCACGAGCGTGGGGAACGGTACGCCGTCCAGCAGGGGCATTACTGCTCCGGCGGTTCATCCCCACGAGCGTGGGGAACGGTCCCCCCCCTGAGCCGCCCCGAGGAGGTCTGTCGGTTCATCCCCACGAGCGTGGGGAACGGGGCCTGAGTGATTCCCCAGGTCCACGCCTGGGCGGTTCATCCCCACGAGCGTGGGGAACGGGTCACGATATTCAGCGTATGCGACGGCGCACGCGGTTCATCCCCACGAGCGTGGGGAACGGTCAGCCGAAACACGGGTGTCAACTGACGCCACCGGTTCATCCCCACGAGCGTGGGGAACGGTTCAGCAGCATCCGAACGAATTCGATCAATGTCGGTTCATCCCCACGAGCGTGGGGAACGGGCGTCCAACCTGGAACGCCTCGGTGTCCTCGTCGGTTCATCCCCACGAGCGTGGGGAACGGGTCGGAGCGGCGATTTTGCCCGGCAGGATCTCCGGTTCATCCCCACGAGCGTGGGGAACGGGTCATCGGTTTTTGTGCGAATCTCTTCATCCTCGGTTCATCCCCACGAGCGTGGGGAACGGTCCTCACCCATCTTCGGAGGATTGGACGTGATCGGTTCATCCCCACGAGCGTGGGGAACGGTTCAGCAGCATCCGAACGAATTCGATCAAGGTCGGTTCATCCCCACGAGCGTGGGGAACGGTGCCCTCAAGCGTCGTCGAATAATGCGCGTGCCGGTTCATCCCCACGAGCGTGGGGAACGGATGGCTGCTAATAATTGTTCCGGGTGTTTTGCCGGTTCATCCCCACGAGCGTGGGGAACGGCGCGCCATCAGGTCCGGTCAGTTTGACGGTGGCGGTTCATCCCCACGAGCGTGGGGAACGGGGCTGGACCTATGAGCACCTCCGGAGAGAAAACGGTTCATCCCCACGAGCGTGGGGAACGGTGGGTTTCCCACCGTGATCATCATGGTAACGACGGTTCATCCCCACGAGCGTGGGGAACGGAACACAGGAGACGCTTTGTCGAGTTTGATTCCCGGTTCATCCCCACGAGCGTGGGGAACGGTTTCCGCACGATCTTGGGGTCGAAGCCCATCCCGGTTCATCCCCACGAGCGTGGGGAACGGGTCATCTCCGGCTGTTTGTTGACGACGCCGAACGGTTCATCCCCACGAGCGTGGGGAACGGCATTTAGTGCCTCACGTGTAGAAGTTTGGAGACGGTTCATCCCCACGAGCGTGGGGAACGGTCGCCCCAATGATCCGACGTGTGATCGACAATCGGTTCATCCCCACGAGCGTGGGGAACGGAGTGCCACCACCACCAAAAAAACCAGTATTTCCGGTTCATCCCCACGAGCGTGGGGAACGGGCCTTCCCCTCCCGCGTCACGCCGCTGAATTTCGGTTCATCCCCACGAGCGTGGGGAACGGCGGTCAACGCTGGCCCGGATGGACCTATTGATCGGTTCATCCCCACGAGCGTGGGGAACGGTGCGGCGATCAAACGGGCGTTGGCGCGATCTTCGGTTCATCCCCACGAGCGTGGGGAACGGAAATAGAGTCCCACAGAGAGCGGAAAGAGAGTCGGTTCATCCCCACGAGCGTGGGGAACGGAACATGTGATGTCTACAGACGAAAAGAATTACCGGTTCATCCCCACGAGCGTGGGGAACGGGTTGACGATTTCGAAAGCGATTATCAGGCGCACGGTTCATCCCCACGAGCGTGGGGAACGGGCCAGCCGCTTCGAGCGCGTTTTCATAGGCCGCGGTTCATCCCCACGAGCGTGGGGAACGGCATGTCGGCGGCATGGCGCGTCAAAAAAGTGGCGGTTCATCCCCACGAGCGTGGGGAACGGTAAATCTTTGCGTGCGTGGTTTAGATCTAAATCGGTTCATCCCCACGAGCGTGGGGAACGGCACACAAAAAACCTCGCCGCCCCCCTGTTGGCCGGTTCATCCCCACGAGCGTGGGGAACGGCCTCCTGCATCACTCTGATTTCACAGAGAAAAAAAGAGGCCCAATAATCCACCGAATTAGTGTAGAACCAAGACACTCATTCAGTCTGTTACTATAAACACAAATCCATCTGTTTTCAAAGAACATTTTCGCTCTGCGTCGCAGGGAGAAAAGAGACCAGTTTGATACCATCCAATTCCACCGGAATACGGCGGTTCTGGCCCAGAGTCAAAAGATCGTATCCGGATTCCGTGTTGGTATTCCAGATCATGATGGCATTCCCTTCAGCAATGCCCTGCTCGATATGATTCCAAATCATTTCGCGCACACGCTTGGAAAGATTGCCGACATAGACGCCAGGTCGCACTTCCAATAACCATACCGACAACCGTCCACGAAGACGTGGAGGCACATTCTCAACAACGATGACCAACATCGCCCACGCTCTCTGGATTGGGAATGGCTGGTAACAAGGCATCTTCCGGCGGTGGCGGAACCGCCAACTCTCCCGCTGCGAGCACCTGTTCGATCACCGGAATCAGACGATCCAAGACCCGCTGCTGTCGAAACATGTCACGACATCCCAACCGAACCTGTCTCTCGTATCCAGCCGGCAGTCGGGCAGCCACCTGAAAGGCGATCGGCACCACGGTTTCAAACTTGAGAATATCTGCAATATCATAAACAAATGATAACGGCTTCCCGGTGTGGATAAATCCGATTGCTGGCGCATATCCGGCAGCCAGTATCGCCGCTTCGACGATTCCATACAGACAGGAAGTAGCCACGCTCAGGCATCGATTCACCGGATCACCGATATCCCACTGCTCCGGATCGTATTTCCGTCCTCCCCAATTTACCTGATACCGTTGCGCCAGAATCTGATACATCTTGCGCACCCGTGCTCCTTCGATGCCCCGCAACTGCTCCACGCTTCGCCGGGAGGGCGGTTCTTCTCCGAAACGCAAAGCATACATTTTGCGCACCACTTTCAATCGAGCGGTCTGATCCAACGCCAATGACGCCTGATACAACAAACGATCCGCTCTGGCTCCTCCCGGCTGACCGGAGGCGTACAAACGCACTCCGGCCTCCCCAACCCAGATCAACAACGTGCCGACATGTCCGGCCAACGAGGCTGCCGCATGTGACACACGGGTTCCCGGTTCCAGCAGAATACAGGCCACCGATCCGACCGGAATACAGGTACGGACTCCTGTTTTATCCACCAGCACAAAGGCACCATCCAGCACATCGATCTCGCCATATTGTAAGAAAATCATGGCAAGTCGTTCCTTGATCGGAATCGGTTTCAACGGCGGCAGAAGATGGCCGCTCATCCTCCTCTCCGCACCATCAACAAACCGCATCCGAACCCTTTGGCCGGACCGATCCCATGCATCAGCGCAGTCACCAGAGATTCAGGATTGGTGACGATCAGCCATCCATCGAAATCCAGACTGCTGAACCGTACCTGATGCGCTTTGCGACCCGCCTGAAATCGATGCTGACGATAACCATCCACGGCCACCTGATCGACTTCAAATCCATAATGTCCGGCTCGTTCCCGCAGCCATTCCGCTCCGACATGCTGCATGTCCGCCACGTCATTCGACCGTTTTTTGGCATCCATCACCACATCGTGACGACTGTTTTTTCCGGTGCGGACATTTTTTCGGGTCACCACCGGATTGGCACGCAAAGAAAATCTCAATCTTTCTCCTGTCATCAACTGCGGGGCATAGGGCTTGGAATGAATCCGCCAAACCCCTTCGCTATCCTGCGGGGGGATCGAAGAGACCACATAATAGCCTGGCACTCCTCCTTCATCGATGGCGCGATACAAAAACTCCCGCTCTGTTGCTTCTCTTCCGGGGAACAGCCGCCAGATCAACTGATGTCGTTGATATCCATCCTGACACAATCGGGCCACGCCCCCATTCTTGCCCGGCTCTGGTCGCCATTCGATCCGACTGAACCACCATTGTCGTCCGCTTTCTGTCGTCATGCCACGCATCGTGGAAGATCGTCTTTCGTCCATGGTCACTCTCCTTGATCCATGGAAGAGTGCGCCCGTCCTGTGCGCTCTTCCCGATCTGCAAACTGCCAACGTCGCCGATTCAGAGGAAAATCACGACGCACCATGGTCATCAGAGGTTCCAGGCTCTCTTCATCCAGAGCCTTATCCCAGTAAAACGCTTCCGATCTCCCGTATTCTTTCCAAAGATGCGTGCCCCACCCGCGCCCCTGAAGCTTGAAGAATGCCTCCTCGCCAAAGGTGATCTGGGCAAAGGCGGCAGCCAGAGTGGCCGCATCCACGATGCTGGCCTGAAGCGGCAAGGATAAAGGAGAGGACTTGCGTCCCAGATAGAGCGGAAAACAAGGATGCATCAAGGCATTCTGAAGCTGTTGCAGGGAATGGGGGGCGGTTGGATGCGCCTGCAATGCCACGGTATACACCGCATCGCACAGATACTCTCTGGTCGTCAGCAGGGTATTGAGCTGATGTCGCGGAATCACCATCTGATCGGCGCGGCAGCGTTGCGGACGTCCTTTCATATCCGTGGCCGAGGGGGTCTGAACGGTCTGATAATCCCGCATCAGCACGCCCGGAGCATCCACACGTACCGCCATGGCATATCCGTCAGCCAAAGCGGCCAACGGCTCCTTCTGGTGACGACGGATGCCCAACGCCGCAGCCAAAAGCCCCGCAATGGCCGATTGGCTCGGATGTCCATCACTGGGACGCATCTCCCCCACGGCGATTCCACCCCAGGAGGCCATCGGCCCATACAATCGAAACAGAAGATATTCACTCACGGCGAGTCACTCCGCAGCCACAAAGGCTTTCAGATCGACCAAAGTGCCGCTGCCGTCGTGGGCATTCATGCGTTGCCGCTCTGCCGCGCACGATCCATACACCTGATCCATGTTGCGGCAACACCGTTCCAGGGCTTCGATGGCCGCAGGCAGGGTATCCTCTCCGGTCACGGGCCGTAAAAAGGCCACGGAGAGCGAACGCGGTTGCCGATCACCCTTTTCGGCCAGGATATATGAAGCATAGGCCCGCGAGGCAAACGAATTCTGTTTGCCGGTCGGTGCCACCGTGGCCGCACACTCCATCAGGGCGGAGAGGGTCTGTTCCATGAGTGCCCGGTCATTTTGCAGATTTTCCAGCAGCAACGCGCGATCGATGCAAATATACAGGTAAAACAGAGCCGCCCCGAATTCGGTTTCGCCCATGTGACCCGATCCCCGATCCTCCCGACCCGTGTTGAGATCATCCACGGCGGTAAAGAAATCATCCTCCACCTGACAGCGATGAACGGCGATGGCATGAGCCACCTGGGCGGCGGCCTCGGTGTTGAACAGAGGTGTATCGGCCAGCATTCTGCCAAACAGCGCGATATCCGCAGCGGAATGCTTCTCCCGCAACAGTTTCAGTTCCGCGTCATCCGGACCGCTTTTGCGCGCGATCAGGGTTGCCACCAGGGCATCGATCGCCTGCTCCTCCTCCGGGCTGAAATGCGCCAATTGCTCGATTTCCAATTCGTTGAGAGCCTTTTCCTTGTCCACCTTTTTGGACTTTCCGAACTGGGCCGCCATCTTGACCGCCCATTCCAGGGCATCCTTGGGACGAATCTGACCATCCAGCAACTGTGCGTAGATCCGTTTTCCCATTTCCTTGGTGCGCGTCCCCACATGACCTTTCAAGGCCGTCTCGAACACGGACGAGGTACGCCAAGCTCGCTTGAGACTCTGAGACGAAATGCGCAGACGCACGGTTCCACCCATCACCGCACTTTTGGGACGCCCCAGGTCATCGCGATTCAGATTGGCCGGGGGATAACTGGTCAGCAGATGCAACTGCAAAAAACGATTCATGACAATCTCCTCGAAAGAAAACAGACCAAACCGCATGCACGCATAACGGTATCGAAAACAGAGGAATCAGGATTTGAAATAGGCGTATGCCCACTCTTTCCGGGTCCGATCCCCCCAGTCATGGACCGCCGCGACCAGATCGGGCAGATCCACTCTTTTATCCAGCAGGCGGATGATGCGACGCAGAGATTGAAACAGTTCCTCCGGCTCCTGGCACTGCAACACCCGCCGAAAGCGCAATTCGCTCACCACCTTGCGATCACCGACCTTGCGCGCCATCTGCGTCGGCAGGGACTCGATCCCTTCCGGCCACTCTTCCACCAGAGCCGCCAGAGCCGCCACGGCAGCCAGACGCTCCAGATCCCACTTCACCTCCGGCAGTGCGTGCAATTCCCGGCACAGGGCGTGATAGGATGGTTCCAGCATCACCTCGGACAGGGTGTGACAACGTCGCAACGCGGCCCTTCCCCCCTTGTCCCGCTCCAGACCGCGCCACCAGGAAAGCAGAACATCCCTGCCACCGGCGCGCATGAATTCTCCTCGACTCATCATTTTCTCCTTTTCCTTGTAGCGGCTGAACCTTCCGGCATCGACAGGCCGAGCACTTTTTCTTTCAGGTTTGGACCGTGCAGCCGACCTTGCAGTTGATGATGGGCACGAGCAATCCGGCCCGGATCCTCGAACTCCAACGCCACGGTCGTGACCCATTGATCGAACAGCGACACCGCCCCCTGACATAAAACGCGATGCCAGGTGCCCATGATCTCCACATGCGTCTCTTCCGGGACACCATTCTGAAGAGCCAGGGCATCAGCGCATCTCCACAGCAACGCATAAAAATCCGCCTCGGTCTTCTGCCAGAAGGCCAAGGTGAGAAACCCGGTATCTCCCCGATTCTTGTTATGGGGGGAGAACCATGCGGAACGAACCGCATCCTGCAAGGCATCCTTGACCACCGTGGCCGCTTCCACCAACTTGGATGCCAATCCGGCCACCCATTCGCGGTGCTCCGGATTCGGCACAGCCAGCAAAGGCAGGCGGGCTTCGTACCAGCAACGCGCCTTCATGTTGTCCATGTCATATCCGAAGCTCCACAACTGTTGTGTCCCTTCCCAACGTTGCATCGCCCTGCCCACCACTTTGGCCGGACGACTGACCCCTTCGCGTCCGGTGATCAGATCCGGCCAGTGGCGATAGCCGATCCCGCCGGGTTGCGGATGGGTCGGCAACCAGAGACCTTGTTTATCCGCATAATAAGGACTCAACGGATGCAGCCAGTCGGAGCAGTTCATGCCATGGGGTCGGCTCAGAAAATGGGTCACCAGATTCGTCGATTCCTGCCCGCAGACATCACAATGCGCCATTTTCTCGTTGCCACGGGCATCGAGTCGAATCCGACGCGGCATGGCCCAATAGGCCATAGCCGGATGCGCATCGGCAGCGGTGATCACCTCGCCATTCTTGCTGGTGCGGGTTTCGGAAAGCCATGGGAACCAGTCCCGATCCGAACCGGGAGGCCAATCGGCCAAAAAAACCGGCTGTTCCAACACATTCAACCACAATAAAGACCATATAGGGGCCTCCTCTTCCCCATTCGGGGCCACCAGCGTGGTCAGAGGACCACCCCCACGCAAAGAGGTCCGATGACCGGCACCTCCCGCCGGAGCATTGGTATGCAGGGTGAACAGGGCCATTGCCGTGCAATGGTGGCAGAAGCCTTGTATGGAGATGCGCTTTTGGAAGTGATCCGTCCCCTTTTTGATGGCCGCACTGGTCGGAGCATCGATGAGCAACGACGTGATCCACTCCTGTGCGGCATTTCCCCCCATCTGCGGATCCAGATCCTGCATGAAACACGGCCCATCGCCATCCAGATTGAAAGCGTGCGCCACCGTGGCGAAGCGCGCCGTCAACCATGCCTCGGTCGGTGGCCGCTCCAGCCAGTCGGACCATTCATCCTCATGCGCCGGTGCGGCCACGGTCTGCAACAGACCAATGAGAAACTGCGCCAACGCGCCATTGAAATCGGGTCGGGGAGCATCGAAAGCCACCACCGGACTCTCCCCCCCGACGATTTGCGCCGGACGGATTCGGCCCCGGCTGTTGTCCGCCCGGCGTACCGGAATCCATGGGTCATTGATCAGATTCATGACAATCGCTCCCTGATGGTAATCACGCCCGCTCCTCCTCCCGCAGCAGTCCCAGACAGGCGTGATAACAAAGCCAAACGGTTTTTCCCGCTTCATTCACGACCGGACCTCGCCACCAGCCATCCGACTCCGGCATCATCGGCAACATCAGGATCCAGCGTCCGCCATCCTTCCACTCCTGGCGCAAGGCACGCACTGCGGCGGACAGACGATCCTCCCAGACGGCCTCGGCCTGCGCATGGCAGCGGCGCATCTTGACCTGACTCAACTCCCACGGCATCGATCCAGCGCACCAGGGCGTCAGAGTTCCGCTCTGTTCGTTCCAGCGGGCCAGACGCAAGGTACTCTCCGGCTCTCCGAGACGGGTGGGCGTATTCGCCTCGGACCACCAATCGCCGGAGCGCGGTGCATAGCCTTCCATGCGCTTGACGACACTGAAACCGGCCTGGGCGGAGTTGGCATAACGTGCGGCCTGTGCCCGATCTCGACTTTTCTCCAGGGCCTCCGGAACCGGATGGAGTTCGGTGCCATAAACCCCCTCGATCAGCGCGCGCGCCTCGTCGGGTACGGTGAAACCACCCCGATCCACGAGCAGACGCGCGCTCAACCACAAGCGGGCATGATCCTCATACACCCGCGCTCCCTGTGGAAAAACCGCCGCATACCAATCGACGCGCACCGGGCCATCCGGCGACGGGCCATGAATCCACAAGGTTGGCTCTCCTGCCCGTTCATCCGTCCCGGAACCACGCGCACCATCCCGACGCCGAACATGACGCCTCAGACGACCGGCGCGTTGCAACAGCAGATCGATCGGGGCCAGATCCGAAACCAGCAGATCGAAATCCAGATCCAGGGATTGTTCCACCACCTGAGTGGCCACCACCACCCGACCGCACCTCTGATCGGCGGTGCTGGTGGCTCCGAAGGCGTTCAGAATGCGCTGTTCGATGGCCAGTCGATCCCCCATCGCAAACCGGGCATGGAAAAGGGTCAATCGTTCCGCAGACAGCCACTCAAGCAGATCACGATAAGCCGCACGGGCATCCGACACGGTATTGCACACCCAGCAGACCGCTTGCCCGGAACCTGCCGCCTCCACGATCCTGCGCACCACCTCTGATCGTTCGCGCTCCCACGCCACCTTTACCCGTCGCGATGCCCCGGCACGAGGCGCGATCGCCTGTTCCAACACCCCCTCGTTCCGGGTCACACGTGTCAGCAGCGGATAGGCCCGCTGATTCAACTTCGGCGCGGGAACGCTGGTATCCATCCCGGTCACGAAACCATTCACCAACTCCTGACGCATACTCTGCGGCAACGTGGCGGACAACAGAATCGCGCTTCCTCCGGATGCGGCATGAAACTCCAGCAGTGTACGCAAGATGCGATGCATATAGGCGTCATTGGCGTGGACCTCATCGACCACCAGCACCTTGCCGAACAGACCGACCAGACGCAGGGCTTGATGGCGGGACTCCAGAACCGACAGCAACGCCTGATCGATGGTGCCCACCCCCGCTTGAGCCAGCAACGCCTTTTTGCGACTATCGGCCATCCAGGCCACGCAATGCGCACCCGCCTCCCCGACTTCATCACATTCAAGCGAGCCGTTTGCTTCCACACCGGCGCACAATGACTGCCGAAATTGCATGGAAAGATCCCGCGCCCCATGCGCCAACACCAATGATGGCGGAGGAACCTCCTGAAACAACCGCCGATAGAAAGGAGCCAGCCGCTCATACATGGCATTGGCAGTCGCCATGGTGGGCAGAGCCAGATAAAACCCCGCCGCATCCCCCTGTGCCAACAGCCGATGAACCAGCAGCATGGCGGCTTCGGTCTTGCCCGCTCCGGTCTGATCCTCCAGAATGAACAGACGCGCCCCTTGACCGAGTTCCACCTGAGCGGCGGCCTGTTGCATCGGGGTGGGTGACGACTCTCCCAGTGCCGGAAAAAGCGTGGAAAAGGGTTGCATCGATCGACTTCCGGTCGCCAGCAGTCCGGCATCCCGCACCGCCTTTTCCGCACGGGAAAGGGTCTGTTGCCAGTATTCCGACAGCGATTCCACCCGTTCCTGAAAAGGAAAATGGCTGCGGGAGGAGCCCAGCCAGTCCGCCACCACCACCACGCCCGCCAGCCACCAGGAGGAGCGCTTGAAACGCGCGTGCGCATCGGAGGGCAGTTCTCTCGATCCGGTCAGCAGCAACGCGGCGAGATCCTGTACAAAAGATCGAGCCGCCTGACGATCCCGATCCGAAAAAAGACGATGCCCATCGTAGCTGTCGGAGCCTTTCATCTGGGGGGGCAGGCCATGATGACCCGTGACCGCCGAGGCCCACATTCCAAACGGATGCGAACGCGAACGCCTCACGCCTGCACGCATGGTTTCTCCGGTCAGCAGTTCGACCACCAGCGATTCCATCTCCATCCGCCACAACAGGTAGCCCAAGCTGTCATGACGCAGACCATAACCTTTTTGGCTTTTGACCCCTTGCAGGGAGTAGAGCAGATCGGGATGAAGATTCTGGAACGACTCGGAAAACTTGCCAACATCGTGCAAAGCCAGAAAGAAAACCACCCACTCGATCAGTTGTTCGGCATCCCCTTCAAACAGTTCAGCCATGGCGCGTTGCAGATGCCGATTGGTATGCAGCAGCACATGCCCCACCGCCGCCACATCCAGAGCGTGACAGACCAGCGCGTGCCACTCGGCAAGAGCGGCAGAATCCACAGGAGCCACCTTGCCCCAATATGTTAGATAATTATTCATTCATATTCCTCGAATAGAATCATCGTCGCATCCCGTTCGGCTGGCCTACCCACAACGCCATCGGGTGCCACGATCATCTTCCGGCCCCCTCTCCTCTTGAAACGGCACCGGTATAAGAATAGATAGAATGTTGCAATCCAGGCTCAAAGTGTACAGCTCATCTCCGGATGGATCAATGGTGGTTGTTTTGTATTCCTTATAATCTGAAGGTGAAGAGGCTGGTGTAGTTCACGGATCAGGCTGGACAGTCCCTACGGTGCTCAGATTGATCCCAATGCCGTCGGTGCCCACCTCGATTCTGACCACCAAAAAGTTGTATCAAACACGCCTGTTCGGCGGGAAAAAGCTGATTCCAAACGGCATCCAACCATCGAAGGGTGTTCAGCACTTCGGACTCCGGCAAATCCGACTCTTCCTTGGCGGCCATTTAGGTGCGCACCATCATCTCCGGCGCGTGGATCAGGGATCGAAAATGTTGAAGGCCTGTGTCACGGACACGAAGATGACCTGATGGCGGTCGAAGGTTTCGACCAGTTTGGAAAAATCCATCAGCGAGCGGGAGATCCGATCGATTTTGCAGACGATGATGACGTTAATTCTGCCATCGGCGATGTCGGCGGGCAAACGTTTCAAAGCGGTCCGTTCCAGGTTGCCACCCGAAAAGCCGCCATCGTCGTAGCGATCAAAGGCGACGAGCCATCCTTCCGACTTCTGGCTGGCGACGTAGGCCATGCAAGATTCGCTCTGGGCGTCCAGGTTGTTGAATTCCATCTCCACCTTCGTCCGTGGACTTGCGGGTGTAGATGAAGCACTAGGTTTTTGGTTTTGTGGCTGTTGGCGTCATTTCTATCCTCTTCGCCGCCCAAAAAAGAGCGGGTCGTTCCATTTGCTGCCGGTGATCAGGTTGGCGATGGCGGTCAGGCTCTTGGATTTGCGGCCTTGATACTCAAAACCATCCTCCAGGACGGTGCAGCAATGCTCCTCCCCTTTCCACTCCCGGATCAGGCGCGCGCCCGGTAACGGGTTATCGCGATTGCGCTCCGGATTGACTGATTTCCCTGGATCCGGCCTGCCCGCAACAATTGCCTCCAGTCGGCTCTCCTGCATGGCGAACAGACCACCCACCCATCTGTCCCAGCGTCATCTCTCCCTCCGGTCAGGTGCAATGGCAACAGCACACCAGATGGTTTATATTTTATCAACGGGCTGGTACGCACGGTGATGCGGGAGGGGGAAGGCCATCCCCCCCTATCCCATTGGGTTGCCCAGGCTATAACTGCGCGCGGCAGGTTCTTTTTTGGGATGCCGAAGAATCTTTCTCTCGAGCAGGTTCTATTTTAATAATTTTTGTATTGTTAAGTCGAATTATCTCCCACTTGGCATTAGATTTTTGCTCGCCACAGAATTTTTCCGGTTTATCTGCGTAGTCAACTTTATCTTGATCTGTTACGTGACTTTTCATAATATATGTTGATCCGCTGTTTGCAAACAAAAGAAACCCCCTGACTTGATACGATTCTTTTTTTGAGTCTAAAACGACATCTACTTGAGGCCCAAAATAATCTTCCGGGCACGAAAGATATACGAAGCAATTTCTACGCGCAAGCGAATCAGTCGCATCAAGAGCACGGTTAACCATGTAAATCAACAGCGTAACCATCACAGAAGACATCAAGAAGATTAGCACCCCGACATCTCCTTCTTTTCCGTATTCTTTTTGACACCTCATACCGGAGTCAATAAAGAGACACGAAAAAGAGAAAATTACTATTAATGTTATTACAGTACCCAACTCAAAAAGACTCAATCTTGAAAGGGAAAGAAATGAATTGTAGTAGTGAACCTCTAGAGGAATTACCATGTCGAGAAATGGGAGACCAATCGCATCACTATAAGATCTTAAATAGTTAATCCCTATACTGCCCGCAAAGACTACAAGCACAGACAGTAAAAAACCAAAAGTAACTGTATAGTGCTCCGTAAACATACCGGACCTGATTTTCACATACGATTCCTTCAAACAATCTAATTTATCATAGAAACACATGACACCCTCCTGTTTAAGAAAGTAACGATCCCCCGGAAAAGCCGGGGCTTTCGATTGCAGGCCCCTCAAAGGGGCCTTTTCGCAATCGTTTAAAAAGCAGTCCGAGGAAATGCCAAAGTCTGAGTTCATCCCAGCTCCATTTCTCCAATCGCTGAGGAATTCACGACCAAAAAGCCATCAAACCGTGGAATGCTCCTGAAAATATCAAAAGTTGTGAGCCCCCCGGCAGAACCGGGGGTTACCCATGATTAACGAATCACACTCTTTACCCTTGAACAACCGTTCCGGCAGATGGTATCCTGGATTGCACATCAAATCGTGCCTCTCGCTCCCGTCATTTAGCACCTTTAGGAACAGGTTGCACATATGTCTTCGGCATTTCTTTCACCCACAAAGATGCTGTCTTTTGTGATATATTGGCTCCGCTTCTACAAGAAAACGCATGTGGATTACCAGCAGGACATTCCCAGCAATCATTAATCGACACGCCTGCTGTTGCATGATACAATGTAAACGTATCACTACCGGGCGTTCTGTCGCACGCATAAACATCTCCAGAAACACAAAACACCGATATCAATGCAATAATGAGCATTTTTTTGTTCATTTTTGATCTCCTAGCTGTTGTTTTTGAATAACACCATCTATTTTCTTGTTTATGTCCAAGAAAAACACTTTCTCGTCAACAAATTTATCCGTATCTCTGTCTCCATCACCACCATCAAGATCACTGTACTGAGGTGTCTGTATCTGGAAATCATCATTAGAGAATTTGATATATCGACTCATCATGTCTTTTAAATATCTATAAAAGCGTGACACCCCAACCTGCCCAGTTTGGGGACGACCAGACATATTTTGATAATCCATCAACATTCTATTAAAATAATGCACAAAAGGAGAATTGATCTCACCGTTCACGCCACTGTCAGAATACGACGCAGAATACCCTGAAGTAGAAACAAGGGCTGTAAGAGACGGTTTAGATTTATCTCCTTTTTCATGATCTGGGTTGCCTTCCATTTTATTTTTACTTTCCAATTTCCCAGGATAACAAGAATCTGATACTATCAGTATTTGTCTATCTCGAACAGAGGAAACAGCCTCTCTCAGATCTTTTATGCCAATCAAACCATGCATTTTATTATTTTTTTCAATCGACACATCTCCGGCAGCCCAATAACCTTCATCGTTAAACAGTATTCCATGTCCCGAGAAAAAGATAACAATCGTCCCATCGGTATTTTTTACAGACTCCCTAATGCTCGAGATAATTTCTTTCTTTGACACATCATTAATCTTTTCTTTCTTCCCAGGCATCGCATCTAACACAGCATCTAACGCAGACACGTTCTCCTCGTCACAATTCTCATAGACAAATTTAATATTATTATTTTCTGATTTCCCTATAAATTCCTGTGAGAATTTAATAGTATCAACAAAAAATCTCTCAAGCGATTGATGATCTGGCTTCAATACGCCGTTATTTTCTTTTAGGTGAGCAGCCGCAATAACATTTACAGTATTTTCTTTTCTATTATCACTATTCGCCACACCTTTTGAAAGATCAATATTGTTAACGGCTCCAGACAACATGATTTCAGGATCTCGACCAGTTTCTAATTCTTCTTTTTTATAATCAATCATAGCATTATAAAGAGTCGGATTCTTTGATGCACCAATAATGGGTGCCAGAGTCTGCAATTCGTTCTTTTTGTAATCAATCATAGCATTATAAAGAGTCGGATTCTTTGATGCATCAATAATCTTGGGTGCCGGAGTCTGCGGAACTATGCGAACCATTTTTACGGGATCCATGTAAGAGGGTAACTGACTCGCGATACCCAGACCAAACGCACGATAGCCATTAAATATAAATCGAGTAGATGGACTACCGTCGATCGTAATACTTTGTGCAGCATCACGTCCCATAGGATCCCAAAATACACTTTCTATTCTTCCGGTCAACTCGCCTTGAAAACCGGAAAGATGCAGATTAAACACATCAACATCACCGGTAATGGTTCCGCCTGACTTTGGATTATTTTCAAGACCGGCTAGCAAGCTAAGGCTGTAAGGTGTAATTTCTCCTGGGGCATGATTCCCGGAAATACTAACAAAGCTAATATCTCCTCCATTTGTTCTTATAGTTAAACCATTTCCAGCGTTAACAGTAAAAGTCACCGGATCGCCGAATGTGACCGCACCATTGCTGGTGGAAACATTCGCATCCAATTGAGTCGTACCGCCCACATTGGTGGTCAGGCCGGTCAGGGCGGTTGAGCCTCCCACAATCCCGGAGAAACGGGTCAAGCCGGATGTGTTCACCGTCAGATTGTGCGCCCCATCCACCGCTCCGCCGAAGGTCACTGCTCCGCTTCCGGCGGACAACACCACATCTCCACCCAGAATCACCGGATCGCCGAATGTGATCGCACCATTGCTGGTGGAAACATTCGCATCCAATTGGGTCGTACCGCCAGCATTGGTGGTCAGGCCGGTCAGGGCGGTTGTGCCTCCCACAATCCCGGAGAAACGGGTCAAGCCGGATGTATTCACCGTCAGATTGTGCGCCCCGTCCACCGCTCCGCCGAAGGTCACTGCTCCGCTTCCGGCGGACAACACCACATCTCCACCCAGAATCACCGGATCGCCGAATGTGACCGCACCATTGCTGGTGGAAACATTCGCATCCAATTGGGTCGTACCGCCAGCATTGGTGGTCAGGCCGGTCAGGGCGGTTGTGCCTCCCACAATCCCGGAGAAACGGGTCAAGCCGGATGTATTCACCGTCAGATTGTGCGCCCCGTCCACCGCTCCGCCGAAGGTCACTGCTCCGCTTCCGGCGGACAACACCACATCGCCACCCAGAATCACCGGATCGCCGA
>JADGBU010000351.1 GCA_015231295.1 Magnetococcales bacterium
TCACTGCGTACCCAGCCATCGCTTCCCTCCCTTCTGTTGATCAACGTTTCAATACCGCCCTTCTGCCGAACCGAGGCGGTGGCTACCCGCCACAAAATTTACAGCAGTTTACGGACTCAATCTGCACTCTTCGCCAGAAAAGGTTCCCTTCGCAATTGCGAGCTGATATTCTCGCACCAGAAACGTATTGCAGACACTTGGAATGGCAGACACTTGGAAAGATACCTCAACATGAATCGGCACTATCAGATCTGGCACAGCTATCTGCGTATCCTGAAAGCCTTCCCAGTGAACCGTTGGCCTGGAGTATTAATAGGAGTCATCCAGGCACGCATGAGCGCTTGGTGGTTCGACCTGCGTCACGGAGTCACCACCCGTACCCTGGTCCCGCCGGAACAGTTGACTATGAGCGATGAACAACGCGGACAGGCCAGTCGCCATCAGCCCGTAGAACAGACTCTTTTTGAGCGAATCATGGCCCATATCCCCCCTCCCGCTTGGTCCGAATACCAATTCGTGGATATGGGGGCTGGCCTTGGCAAGGCGATGCTGCTGGCGTCCCGTTATCCCTGGCAGAAGATTATTGGCGTAGAACTGGCCCCAGAACTGTGTACAATTCTGGAACGCAATCTCATCAGATATCGCGACCGTCACCCAGGAATGCCTCCCTGGCGTATTGTGAATTGCGATGCCGCCTCTTTTGAGTTTCCGGATACCCCATTGGTTGTTTTTTTCTTCGATCCCTTCCGGGATACCGTATTTGTGGGCATGATGGCTAATCTGACCCGCAGGGTGTGTCGCACAACTGACCCGGTCTGGATCGTGTATGTCAATCCGGTAGAAGATCTTGCCATCCCCACAGAGTCGTTCGTACGCATTGCAGGCGAAGCGGGCAGAAATATTTCCGGGCAAACCGGGTGGCAGATCTACCTGGGCATCAATCCCGGCACTGCACCCACTGTTCCAGTCTTTCGTGACTGACGCTATCCGATAAAGACCAGACATCTCTGTTGCGTCCGGTCTTGAGCCATGGATGGCGATCAGTGCATGCCGATGGCTTGGCGGTACAAATCCACCATATTCTCCTGCTCCTCCAGCGCCTCCCGCTCCATCTTCCGCATCTTGAGGATCTCGCGTATGATCTTGA
Organism: Magnetococcales bacterium; assembly: GCA_015231295.1. GTDB lineage: Bacteria > Pseudomonadota > Magnetococcia > Magnetococcales > Magnetaquicoccaceae > Magnetaquiglobus. Next base: position 1,148 of record JADGBU010000351.1, read on the forward strand.
CATCAAAGCCGTTGCTCTTGGCATCCAGGAACACCGCCTTGACATCCTCGGCGATCCCGGCCTTCTCCTCTTCCAGGCGTTCGATCCGCTCGAAATATTGAATCAGAACGTCACCGGCGATGCCCTGATAGGTGGTCGGCTTGGAGGCGGCTTGAGCATGAGCTTGTGGCATGAGTCACTCCTGATCTGGTTGAATCGGTTTAAAATGTCAAAAATGAACGGCTGAATACGCCGATGCCGATTTCAAGCAAAAGGTGTGCCTTGGGAGCATTATGCGGGCGGCATCGGGCATCACCAACGCGCCCGATGCCACCGCCGCCGGTGTCATGCCGACTCCGGGATCGGGGGAATGCCCCACCGCTCACGCTGCTCGCTCCAGAGCATCGGAAACGATTTGCGCAATTCCTCCCAGGTCATGATGTCCGGTTGCCGCCCGTCCAGGATGAGTTCGATGATGTCCGGCGCCAGCAGCGTCAGGCGCAGGATCTTGGCCATGTAGGAGGCGTCGGTCTTTTTGTACGCCGCCAGTTCCCGGACGGAGGCGAATTGCTTTCCCTCCAGGAGTTTCAGCCAGTGATGCGCCCGTACCACCAGTTTGGCCAGAGTGTCCTCCCGAGGTGGGGCCACCTCCACCAGCTTTCCGAAATCCATCAATGAGCGGGTCAGTCGGTCGATTTTGTAGACCACCACCACGTTCGCCTTGCCCGCCTCAATGTCCGCCAGCAGGCGCTTCAAGGCAGGTCGTTCCATGTTGCCGCCGGAGAAGCCGCCATCGTCGTAACGCTCCGGCAGCAGGTGCCACCCTTCGGATTTCTGGCTGGCGATGTAGGCCTTCCATGTAGGCGGCAATGCGGGTGAACACGACGGGTTTTCTGGTCGATCTGT
>JADGBU010000065.1 GCA_015231295.1 Magnetococcales bacterium
ATCAGCGTGATCTGGATCCTTCCGGATCTCAGGTTGATCATCAGGCCCGCATCCCTGGTCAGGATCCCGGCGTCCTCGAAGCTCCTGACCGACTCCTGGAGGTTGAGCGCGTCGCTCAGGGAGTCGATGGCCTCTTCGATCATCGCGTCATCGCCGTAGGAGATCCCTTGCAGGAGGGTGATCAACTGGTTTGAAAAATCGTGTGCGTTCATGGTGGTCTCCAAAAAAGTCGTCAGTTCTCAGGGCCGTGGTTGGTCCCGCAAACCCGGCGCGGGTGGCACCGGGTTGGCAGGTTTCCAGGGCCGTGGTCGGGTCAGGAAGCCCAGGTGTCGTTGACTTCGATGTCCCAGGGTCTGGTCGAGCTGTCGACCTCCCACTCGTCGTCCAGCTCCTCGTGCCAACCTTCGTCGTGGCAGTCCAGAGGCGGATTGAGGTCGAGCGCACGTTGCCCGGCTTCGTCCATGGAGGCGGCCTCGACTTCGACCTCTTTGATCTGCAGCACCGTGCGGATCAGTTGAACGGTAAATTTCATGTGATTTCTCCTGTTTGTTGTAAAATTGCCAGAATCCAATAATTTATATCATTTTACATCGCATCACCTTTTTTGGCAAGCCAGGGCCAAGGCGGTATGGCTGGCCATGGCTGTGGTTGCGGTGTTTGGGTCAAAGACCAGGCAGGCGCGTGGCCTTTTCGTTTTTGTTTTCGCGTTCCAACCGTTTCGTTGTTGGTGGCCATGTAGCCATACGTTGCCGGTGGAACGCAACGGGTTTTTTTGCGTTTTTTGAAAATTTTTTGAACGAAAACGGGGGTGTACGCCCGCCAAAACGGGGGCATTTTGGGGCGCACCGGGTGCCGCGTGGCGGCATGTAGCCAACCGCACGGCCCGGCGCAAACGTGGGCGCGGTGGTGCGCCCCGTTGGCCAACCGCGCCGTGGCACGGCCCGGTCGGGGGTTGGGGCGGTATTCTAATGAAACGCGCAACGCGGGCGCGCGTAGCAAACGGGGGTCCAGATGGGCGTTGCAACGGGTGGTCCAGACGGGCGTCGCAAACGTGGGTCCATCCTGGCGTTGCAACGGGCAGTCCAGACGGGCGTTGCAAACGTGGGTCCAGACGGGCGTTGCAACGGGTGGTCCACCCCCGCATCGCAACCGTTGGTCCATCCCGGCGTTGCAAACGGGGGTCCAAACGGGCGTTGCAACGGGTGGTCCACCCCCGCGTTGCAACCGTTGGTCCAGATGAACGTGGGTGGTCGCCCATTGCAACCGGTGGACTGCCCCTTCTTCTCCCGACAGGACAAAGCCATGGAACTGCAAATCGAGAACTGGCCTCTGGACCGGTTGATCCCTTATGCCAAAAATCCTCGGCGCAACGACGAGGTGGTGGATCGAATGGTCGGGGCCATCCGGGAGTTCGGCTTCCGCATCCCCATCGTCGCCAAAAGCGATGGCCTAGTGGTGGACGGCCACCTCCGTCTGAAAGCCGCCCGGAGGCTGAATCTGGAAACGGTGCCAGTGGTCCTGGCCGACGATCTCACCGAGGCCCAGATCAAGGCATTCCGGCTGCTGGCCAACCAGTCCACCAACTGGGCCCAGTGGGACGAGAATCTGCTGAAGGTCGAACTGGAAGAGTTGCGCGCTTTGGATTTCGATCTGGAGATGACCGGTTTCGACCTCTCCGACATCGACCGCATGTTGGAAATGGAAACCGGAACCGGGGATGAAGATGGCGAAGGTGGGTTCAGGAGGATGGATTCGAAAACATGATAATATGGATCTCATTGACATGCTTAATGTTTCTTTTAATCACCTTATTCAATTTGACTCTTAAATCATCCATGGTGCGCACCGAGGACTCTCCGGGCACGAAGAGTTCCATTTCAATTTCATAGCGACCACCAAGCCGACGACCTCTTAAACTTTTTACTGTGGCGACATCGAGTTCCGATTGGCAATAATGAAGAATTTGTTTATGTACCTCCTCTGGCAGTCCCATATCCAATAAACCATGAATACCATCGGAGATGATCGACACCCCAAGTTTAACAACGAACAAAGAGACAACCAAAGCCATGATGCGGTCCGCTGTGAGAAACTGGAAGTGGGTCAGTATGGCACCGATCAGTACCATGATGGCAGACCAGGTATCCACACGGTTATCCATGGCCGCCGCCCGGATGGCAGGATTGTTATTATGATCGGCGGTGCACTGCATGATTCGATACATCAGCCAGGAGGAAGCCGCCAGCAAAGAAGAAGAAAAGATGGCGACCAAACCGGCCTTGAGAATCAGTCCGTTTTGAATATCGTTGATATTATGCACGAACATCAGTATGCCGCCAGCAGTCAGCAGCACCCCAATGAAAACCGCAGAAAGAAATTGAATGCGACCGTAACCATAAGGAAATTGTCGGGTCGGTTTCCGGTGGGACAAGTAGACTGCCAGCCAGTTGATCCCTTTGGAGAAAATATCTCCGAGCATCAGCAGGCTCAAGGCGTGCAATCCGGCACTGCCTGTCAGAATTCCCATGGATGTGCTGAAGATCGCTTCGAATACTGTCACCAGAAAGTCCAGGCGAGCGGCTTCGCTGGCGCACTGACGGCACTCCTTCTCTGAATGCGCTTTCTGTTTTGTTTCGGGTTCCCAGGCGGCAGACCCGACACAAGATTCGGTAAAGGGTATGGACAAGAGCGTTTTTCCCTTCAACTATTCAGATCGGAATGAAAGAGATGGCCGAAGATTTTCCACAATCGCAACATCGCTCCAGGGAGAGTGAATCCAGATGTCTGCCACGATCTCGCAGCATTGTCAACACCGTTTTCCTCTGGTTGCAGGGGTGGAGAAAGGGTGACGGTCAAACCCCGGAGCAGAACGGCTTCTGTGCTTTTGTCGCCAATCCTCAGAATCCGATCCCCTACGAAATGCCATCATAGCCGCCAGAGCGGATGGGCTCCCCGGGAACGACACGGATTTCTTCTCCAATGGAGGTTTCAATGGCGATTTGACTGTTCTCGATGACGATCACCAGGGCCGGGTAGTGTTGCAACATGGTGACCCATGTGCCGGGAACCAGTCCGATGTGCAACAACCGCTGCAGTCGGGTGTTGTCGTGCGTATTGAGAAAAACGATGCGTCCTTTTTGTCCTTTGGCAAGGTGGGTCAGAGGGATGACCGCGCTCTCCACGCTTTTCCTGGACTCCAGACAGCAGGAACCTTCCGGAATCGGAATGCCATGTGGACAAAAACGGGGATGACCTAACAGGGTACAAATCGCCTCGACCAACTCCGGAGCCAGAATATGCTCGAATTCACAAGCCGACCGCTCTGTTTCCTCCGGACGTTTGCCCAACACATCCACGATCAGACGTTCGGCCAAACGGTGACGGCGCACCAGACCTCGGGCCATTTCCAGGCCTTCTGTGGTCAGCACGATCTGTTCCCCTTCCACCCGAAGTACGCCATTGCTGGCAAATTCCTTCAAATAACCCTGATAGACTCCGGTTGGATCGTGCGCCTGGAATGCGGGCATCGTCAATTCATAGAATTCGTGCAGACGCCACAGCATTTCCAGGAGTTCATCTTTTTTATGCGAGGTTTCGAGATTCATGTCAGCAGCCTCAAAAAATGTTCATGAGAAAATTGACCAGACCGCCGACCAGAATCGCCAGCAGAATGATGACGACATTCATGCTGATCGCCCATTTGGGTCCGATTTCCTTGATCATCATCATGGTATTGGATGCACACGGGATAAACAAAGTCATCACGACCAGACCAACCACGATTTGTTGGAAGGTCAACTCACCCCCGTCCACCATATCCTTGAAATAGACCGCTCCGACTTCTCTGCGGGAGAGGACCAGAATAAAGACCTCGGTCACCTTGTCGGGCAGGGAAAGAAATCCGGTCACCACCGGATGGAACAGCACCTTCAATTTTTCCAGGATGCCGCTTTTTTCCAGCGTATACATCATCAAGGCGGCGAGCATGAACATGGGGACCGCCTCCCACAGAAACCACTTGACCCGGTAATAGGTCTTGCGCACCACATGAAGCGGATCCGGCCAACGGAATGGCGGGAGTTCCAGGATGAATTCCGCCCCCTTGCCCTGACTCGTTCCGATGAGTCGGTTCAGGATCACCCCGCAGACGATCTGCGTGCCCGCCACGGCACCCAGTACGATCAGCATGGCCGTGAAAGGAATTGTCGCCAGAATGGCCATCATGATTCCCAGCTGAACGGCGCAAGGCATGCCCAGGGCGATCAAAAAGACCGCCATCAATCGTTCTTTGCGCGTTTCCAGAATGCGACTGGTCAGGGTGGCCATGGTGTTGCATCCCGTACCCAGCACTAAAGGCAGCACGGCCTTTCCGGAAAGTCCGAACGGTGCCAGGGTTCGATTGGCCAGAACACTGAGATTCGGCAAGTAACCGGTATCTTCCAAAATGTTGATGATCAGAAAGAAAACCAGAAGAATCGGTACCACCGTGACCATGGCATTGAACAGTCCCATGGTCAAAAGGCCGAAGTTGCCCACGAGGAATTCGTTGATTTCGGGGTGATTCACCCATGCCTCGATGGTTGTGGCCAAGGGTTTGAACAGTTCTCCATCCAGGAAACCGGCCATTTCGGAGGAGAGTACCACCACACCATGAAAGGTCAACCATAAAATAGTCATGAAGATTGGCCATCCCAACAGGGGATGGCGCGAAGCCCAGGCCAATCTCTGAAAGAACGAATGTACAGGAAAATCCGAACGGCGAGTCACTTGTCTGGAGATACGTTCCGCCCACTCTTCCCGTCCGTTGAAGATGCGCAATTGCAGGGCGGATGGCGTATGACGCCAATGCAGTTCTTGGATGATCTCTTTGGCCTTCTGGATTCTTTCGGCGGGGAAGCGGTCTGCAAGCAGACGGTCCAGACCAGCCAAAGATTGGATGATCTGCAACCATTGTCCTCTGGGAGGGCGTTTGGACGGGTCGAACAGTGCGCCAATGCGCGTCAGCACCTGTTCCAGATCTTCAGGGTATTGGATCATTCCCCCCACGGGCAGAGCGGGATTGGCCAACTGTTGCAACAAGGTTTTCATGCCGATGCCGTGCGCGGCGTCGGTCAGGACGACTCGTCCTCCCACGTCACGCGACAGTTGTTCCGCATCGATGACAATGCCACGACGTGCCGCTTCATCCGCTTTGTTGAGACAAAAGACGGTCGGAATCGCCAATTCACGGATTTGGGCATACAGGATCAGGCTCTGTTTGAGTCGCAAGGCATCCCCGCAGAAGAGAATCCGACAGGGCTTCTTGTCAAGCAGAAAATCCAGGGTGGTTTGTTCATCGGGCGTCAGGGCGACCAGCGAAGCGATACCTGGTGTATCGATCACCGTGACCTTGCGTCCATGCAAGACGATTTCCTTGCACGATGAGGTCACGGTGGTTTGCGGATAGTTGGCCACCATGGTGTAACTGTTGGTGATGGTATTGAACAGCGTACTTTTACCGGCGTTGGTCAATCCCACGATCACCAGGACAGGATCACACTCCGTGTTGCGGAACGAAACGGGCAACGTTACCGGAACTGCGGCAATTGACTGTGCGGACATGCAGATCTCCTCTCCACCTTACTGATATGATTGCTCGTCGTGACCTGAAATGTCTGTAAAATTGATTTTACGCTGAGTTTTCTATATCCTTCATGCGTGAAAGAGGAACCCGGGCACATCCTGGACAGCCGACTGTAACAAACCCAGTCTGTCAAACAATTCGTCCATGGTCGTTGAATCGGTGGTCTTGTTCTTTTTCTGAATTTGATCCAGGGTCGCTTCGATCATTTTACAGGGATTGATCACCTCGAACAAATTAAAGAATTGCGCGACACCGACAATGGCATTCAATCTCTGCATGGCCTGTTGCAACAGATTGGAGGATACGGATGGCGATTCATTCCTGAGTTGATAGAAATCCATTTCCAGTCCGGCGATTTGCTTGTTGGCCTCCTCGACGAACATCCACAACTTGTCATCGACACGCGAGGGTCTGCCGGAAAGCCACAGGCTCATGACCTGACGCGCTTTGGGATCGACAGACTGCCAGGCAGCCGGATGGGTACGCGGATCACCCAGATTCTTGACCAAAAAATCCCGCACCAGATTTTTCAGATTCGCCTCGGGCTCCCGATCGACGAAAGGCTGCAACAAAAGATCGGCGAGTTGCGCCTTGAACCCGGGAAGAATTTGCAGAAAGCGTCCCTGTTGATCGCGGAATCCGTTCAGGAGTGCTTTGAGTTGTTCGATCTTCAGACCGGCATTCCGGTCCGTATAGCTCCGCATCCGGCGCAACAGCAGGAGCAGGGCCTGTTGGACAAATCCGCCAGAGGCCAACTCTCCGCTGAAGCCGGCTTCTCGGCAAAAAATTTCGAAGGTGAGCGAGCCCTGATAGATTCTGTCGGCCAGACGACTCGGCCCATCGGATGCCAGCAGATGAAAACGATCGCAACGCTCTTTCCAGAGTTGCCATTTGGGATGACGATTGCCTGCGATGCTCTCATGAAGCACGGGATGCAGCAGGGTCAGTTGTTCCGGAGGGAGAGATTTCATGAGTGCCTGGTACAGCAAAACCGACAACGTGCCGCTGGAGGGGTGCTCCCGGAACCAGCGCAGCCACTCGGGGAGAACGGATGGAAAGTTCGCCAGGGTCATGCCCTCACCCAGATCCTCGAAGAGAAACCAGGGCATTTTCTTGAGATCGTTGCGGGAGAGTCCGTCGATGCCGCCATGCTCGACGATCCATTCGGCGACACGCAACAGGCCGGTTTGCAGATTTTCCTCAGGAATGCGGGTGAAGGCGCTTTGCGCAAACAGAGTGGCGAGCAATTGTTCGGCCTGCGCTACCCGACTGCCGATCGGCAGATTGACCGGAAAGAAAAAGGCTTGCTGATACGCAAAGATGGCTCGTTTCAGGCTCATTTCAAGGTTTCGAGTTTCTGGGTCAAACGGTCCAACTCTTCAAACAGTTGGGGAATGACTGCGGGTGGTTTTGGATTGACCATGAAAAAACGGATGTCGATGCGCCGATTGGCCGGTTCGGCGGTTGATTTTTCGTGCAGAATCACCGGTCGGTGTTCGCCATAGCCGCTGATGCCGAAAATCGATTGTCCCTTCTGGTTGCGTAATTCTTTGAGCACGGAGTCACTCTTTCCATCACCCAGAATGGTCTCGAAGGTTTTGATGGCGCGCATGCCGGAAAGGTGCAGATTGTTGGCAAAGGGATTCGCCTTGCTCAACGGAATGTTGTCGGTATGACCTTCGATGAAGACCGCATCCAGGGTGCCGGGATTCCACTGCCGATCCTCGCAGAAGGAGGGACGCTCCGCCTTGTCTACCGATCCGGCATAGCAGGGCAGATGACGCATCATGACACGGGCAAGTTTGGTGAGGGTCTCTTCGCCACCCTGGGCGAATTGCGCCGCACCCAGCGGGAAAAGAATTTCGTTGGGCAGACGCAGGATGCCATGAATGGGGTCGATGAAAACCTGAACATTCTCGATTTGCAAATCGTGATGCATGTCGGACAGGAGTTGGTGAAGCAGTTGGCTGGTTTTGGCCAAGTGCTGATCCAGATCGCGTTTGAGGTTGGCCGCCAAAGTACGCAGTTCGGCGATGCCGATTTCGAGATTTTTCAGCTTTTCGCTTTGTTCTTTATGGACCTTCTGGAGCCTCTCCCGCTCCTCGGCAGCCTTGATATATTCGGAACGGAAGTCGCTCTCGGAATTTTCCATATTGAAGGAGAAAATGATCAGAATGACGATGAAAACATACAGCAGCGCGGACATCACATCGCTGATCGAGATGGAATAGTCGAGTGCCGTGTATTGCGGACCTCTTGTCTCACGTCTGCGTTGATACATGGCTTACTTCTGATCCTGGTTGGTCTGCATGCAGTAATTCATGACTTCATTCATCTCCTCCAGCTTGTCGTGCAACTGCTCGATGGTGCCACGCAATTGCTGAGAGACATGATCCATATGTTCATCCACGCCGCCAATGAACTCCAGAATTCTTTCCGACGAAAACGACTTCAGATCTCCGTTCAATGTTCCGAGCGTTTCAAACATGGTGTTGGACACTTGGTCGATCTTCCGTTGATGTTCGTTCCAGGTGAATTGCAAATTTTGTTGCATGGCGGCCATGGTCAATTGCAGATTATGTTGCATGGCGGCCATGGTCACCTTCAAGCGTTCCTGAGTCTCGACCATGGCAGCCATGCTCTGTTCGGTCTTTGTGTGGGACAGGCCATCGACATGTTCCAAGGTGTGCGAAATTTGTTGCAAAGATTCCATGGCGGCGTGGATTTCCTGGCCGGCCTGCACGACCTGTTTGGAACTTTCAATCAGCGGTTTGAGAAGGGTGGAAGATAATTTTTCCAGAAACCCGCTCAAGGTATCGTTCATGTCGTCGAGCTTGGAGCCCAGATCCCCGACGCTGTACCCCAGTTTTTCGGAGATTCCACCCATATGTTCATCGATCTGGGAGATGAAATTCAGCACCTTGTCGGAGAACTCTTGCAGCCCGTTGTTGAGATGGGAGAAGGTACGTCCCAAAGAGTCATCAACCTTTTCAAAGCGCGCTTCGTAATTGGTCAGGAGCAGACGCAACTGTTCGTGCGCCTTGCCGATGCCGGCCAGGGTCTGACGCGCGGTCTCCTGGGTGGCGGTGAGGGAGGTGGAGACCGATTCCAGTTTCTCGCTGCTGGTCTGCAATTTGTCTCCGGCCACGGCGATCATCATGGCACCGGACTCCATGGCTTCGATCAGATGGCTGAAACGACCGCGTTCGGGATCGAAGTGGTTGGAAAGCGTGACCACCTCGGAGAGCGCCTGACGGTTTTCGTCGGACTGGCGGGTGGATTGCTGCTGCATGGTGACGTTCAGGCGGGTCAGGGCATGATTGATCTCGCCGACCGCCTGCACCAGCGAAGAGGCGGCCACGCCGACCAAAGATTGCAGTTCGGCATTGCCCTGACTGAACTGTTCGCGTGAATCTTGCAAAGCATGGCTGATCGTCTGGTTGTGCTGCTCCATGCTGCGCACGGTCGATTGGTTGTTGTCTTCGATATAGTGCAGGATGCCGAGCAGGGTCTCTTCCAGGCGTTGTTGTCCGAGACTCATCGTCTCATCCGGACGCTGCACGGGCGCATCTTTTTGGATGGCATGTTGCATCATGCCATCCACGGCATAACGCATTTCCTCCATGGTGAGCAACAGGGTGGAAATGGACTCTTCGAGACGACCGGCGACATGATCGCTCGTCTGACGCAAGGTCGAGGCTGCGGAGGAGTGCTGGGTGGAGAGTTGATTCAGGGATGCCGCGAAGTGACTGGCCATGCCCGCAGCGGTCTGTTCCAGGCTTTCGGAGGCGCGCAGCAGCAAACCGCCGGCCATCATCATGGTCTCCGAGATGGTTTTGGACTCTTCTTGCAGGGCGTCGCGCGTCGAATCCATATAGCGGGTCATTTGTTCCAGGAGCTGTTTTTCCGGCACACCGGGCGGGGGTGTTTCTCGCGGCTGGGCTGCGGTCACGGCGGTATCGATTTTGGAGCCGATCGACTCCTGAAAACGTTCCATGCCATCCAGGAGCTTTTCGGTGGCCGAGAGCAGATGGGGAGCCGCCCCGAAGATGCGTTGCATCTCGTTTTGCACGGCCAACATCGCTGTGGAGGATTGAGCCATTTCTTTCAAGGAGTTGCCCATCTGACCGCTGAAGCTGTTGGCCGACTCCCTGAGCAGGGTGACCAGTTCCAATTGAGCATTCTTCATGCCGGCGGCCACGGAGCCCAAATCGGTGATGGTGCGCTGCATGGTGCCGGCCAGACCGGCAGAGGAGTCCTTGAGCAGGGCGGACATCTCCGTTTGCGCGCCGCGCATTCCTGCGGCCACATCGGCCAGATCGGCCAGCACCCGTTCGAGACGACTGCTCATGCCGGTGGAGGAGTCTTTCAGGGCAGCGGCCAACTCCAGTTGAGAGCTACGCATTCCGGCTGTGACATCCGCCAAACTGGCCAGGAAATGGTTGAGCACGTTCTCCTGACTGGCCGAGGCTTGTCGGGCGTTCGAGCCCTGGGCTTCGTCGCGGCTTTTCAGGTAGGAGAGAATCTGGGCCGCATCCTGGGTGAAATGGGTCAAACGTTCGGTTTGCGCGGCGATGCCCTTATGCAGACCGGAGACGAGTTGTTCGAGTTTTTTGTCGCTTTGATCGGTCGTTCCGTTCAGGCTGGAAACAAGGTGTTCGAGTGTCTGGTTGTGTCGATCGCTGACGCCATGCAGTTCCCCTTGATAGCGGCTCAATCCCTCTGCGACGCTGCGCAACTGGGCATCCTGAGTGGCGAGGACGGCGGTGAGGGATTCGGTCAACTGAGTCATGGCCTGATTCAGGGTATTGAGCGATCCGGCGGAGGAGTCACGCATCAGTGTGGTGAATTGGACGCCAAAATCATCGAAGGCTTCGCGGATGCTGCGGGCCGTGTTCAGCAGACCGGTCTGCTCGCTGGCGCGCAGATCACGATACAGATCGCCCATCCCGGCATGCTGATTGCGCAGATTTTCGTTCAATGCGAACAGTCCCAGTTCGATGGCAGAGAGTTTTCCCCCGAGCGTGGTCTGAAACTGTTCGAACAGTGGGGCAAGCGCGCCCTGCATGGCCTGCTGCTGGTTGGTACGCTGATTATCCTGATAGCGCACCAGGGTTTCGAACATTTTGCCGATCGCCGGGGCCAGGCTGGCACCGATGCGGTTTTCCAGGTTCTCCGTCTGGGATGCGGCCTGCTCCTGCCCGATGGTTCTGGTATGCAGCAGTCGGGTCAATTTTTTCAACTCCGCCACCTGCTCCATCTGGGCGATGTGGAGTCGTGTCAAGCCGCTGTCTTCACGATGATGGATTTCGAAACACGCTTCCAGTTGTTCGCAAAATTGATGCACCAGACGTCCGATCCAGTGCTGGCGACGTTTCTCGATGATCGAGAAGAGGATGGAAAGTCCGATACCAAAGATCGAGGTGATGAAGGCCGTGGAAACACCGCCCATCAAAAATTTCATCGCCTGTTTCATTTCCTGCGGACCGGACGACATGCCGTCCTGTGCCAGATAGATACCGGCCACGAGTCCGACAAAGGTGCCGAAGATACCGCCACCGGTCAGGAAGCCGGGAATGGCATCGAAGAGCCGCGTATTAATATTGACGAAATAAAGGGTGCGTTCGTTGAAATACAAGGAAGGGTCGGCACTGGTGCGAATGGTCTGCTGGGTGCCGGCTGCGGGCAGTGTGACATGTTTGATGAATTCGGCCCAGGCGGAGGAAAAATAGTGCATCTCCGACTTTTCCATGCCTTTCCGAAAGGGTATCCAGTTTTTGGCGAACTGGAGCTTGCGTCGCAGGACGATTTGATCGGGGTCGAGATCCGTATTGAGCTCTTTAAAATCACCATGCTGTTCGATGAGGCGCAATCCGCGCACGACCTGCTTGCCGATTCTTCTGGTTTGCAGATAGAAAATACCCAAGCTCAACAAGAAACCACTAATTACCATGAAGGCCAGGACCAGATGACCTCCAAGGCCTGAAAAAAATGTGGCAATAGAAAGCATCATGCAGGAACCTCTATCGGGTTGCTTTATTGTTTTGGAAAAGCGCGACATGAAGCTAACAAGATCGAATCAATTTCCGATCGAGATGTTATCTTAAGGTTCCGCGCATTGTCAAGAGATTGCTGAAGCGATCATGACAGAACAAAGTAAAATATTAACAAGAATTCAACAAATTAAATTAAAAATTCTATTTACTTTTCATGTAATTAATAATTTTTAGTTTTAAAAATCAGCAATGTCGCCTGATTGAGAATCATTCCCAATCTGTTGATTTGCCAAAAAAAAAAATGAAAGTGCGGTTTGGTGTTGATATGATTCGTTCGATCTGATATTGTGTCTGCCGAATATCGAAAATGGTGAACAGCAGTACATGCAATTCAACAGTTTTGCGAACTAACGGTCGTGGATATTGCATCTTGCGAGTAGTATTGATCAGTCTCCCGTCACACCGAACATCGGGATCCTGCGTGGTTGGAGCCATTGGCAAGCTGATGTATACTGCCGGATGATGGCTCGGTTCAAAATTGAAATTTTGCTGCGGCGTGCTTAACTTTCACGCATTATCAACAAAAATAAGGAGATGTGACGATGGCAGTGGAAACCATGATGTTCAAGTTGAGCGGAGCCGCTCAGGCTGCCCAAGTGCCTATGCTCGCCGGTCAGTCGTTTACGGTGGGCAGCACCGTGGCAACGGGCGATGGCTTGGCGAACTGGATCTTTCTGAACCCAATGGCAGGCAGTGGCACGAATGGCAGTATGGTGGCCTTGAAACTGGAAGGTGCCCGTCAGACCGGTCAATTGTCTGCGCTGGTCGGCAAGACGGTCACTGTGGGGAAAGCTCCGATCGGTACGGCTGCCGCAGGCAAGTGGTTGATACTGCATCCGGGCGTCACTGGCACAGCCGCCAAAGGAACCATGGCTGGCGTGGCCATGCAGCAAATGGGATTTGAGGTCGAAGGTGCGGCTGCCAAGGGAGCGGCGGTCGGCAAGGGTGGCGCGATCTGCAAGGGAGCCGGGGCTGGCAAAGGTGCGGGCGTTGGCGCCGGCGCCGGCAAGGGTGCGTTGGCCGGAAAAGGTGCATTGGCCGGCAAGGGTGCTGCGGCCTGCAAAGTGGGTACGGCAGCCGTCGGCAACGAAACGCTGGCCGTCACCACGGGATCCACTCTCAGTGCTGGATCCATCGCCACGGGAACCACGAACACCATGGCAGGCGGATCGGCCCTCACCGGTTCGGCCACCCTCTCCGGCGGAGCCAAGGCTGCGGCCAGTGCCGCAGGTGCGGCGGGCACCAAGGGAGCGGCTGTGGGCGGAACCATCTGGACCGGTTCCGGAACCAGTCTGGGTCTGGGTCTCGGTTTGGGTGCCTGGGGACCGATTCTGCTGGTCGGAGCCTTGGCCGCAGTCGGTGTCGGAATCTACAGTTACATGAAACGTGCTCCGGAAGACGGCGAACTGGAAGATGCACTCAGTTGATCGGGTGTAGCTTTGGTTTATCGGGTTCTGCCTGCCGGTCTCCAGCGCATGCGGGACTTGGCAGGCAGAGGGTATCGACATCATTTATAGCGTCCGAACCATGAAAAATCGCTTGATGGCCGCTCTCAGCTATTTGGGTGTATTGTGTCTCGTCCCGTTGCTGATGGAGTCCAAGGACTCGTTTGTGGTGTTCCATGCCAGACAAGGGTTGGTGCTTTGGGTCTGGACGGTGCTCTCCTTCTTTGCCATGCACCTGCCCGGACTCGGACCCTATCTGTTCAGCACATCGACCGTGCTTGTGCTGTTCTTGAGTATGTTTGGTCTTTTTTCGGTCGTGATGAATCAGCGATGGAGAATTCCGATCATTGCCTCCATCGCCGGATTGCCTGCTGAGACGGCGCACGAGGGTTAAGTTTGTGAGTATAGATTCATTCAATGCCGAAGAGATGAAGTCCCCCGTGATGGAGGATTTGCAGGGCTATCATCACAATGCTCTTTACCTCATTGTGGCCATCGTGATGATTTTTCTGACCATGGTCTTGGCTCTGCAACCGCTCTACTTGAGTCGGGTGCTTGGGTTGGCGCGGGAGAATGCCGGTTTCGTCAACGCCAATATTCAGGCGATCACGGAGTTGGTGGATCTGTTGTTCGTGGGCTATCTCGGATACATTTCCGATCGTATCGGTCGTATTCCTCTGATTGTCTACGGTTTTTTGCTTGCGGGCATCACGGCACTTGTGGCACCCTTCGATCGCGAGATCGGGGCCATGCTGGGCTTGAATGCCCTGGTGATCTTTTATGTGGTGCGGGTTCTGATGTCGCTGGGCGGAACGCTGATCTGGCCACAGATCGCCACGCTCACCGGAGACTATACGCGACAGGACGATCGTCCACTGCTGTTGGCCAACGTCGGTTTCATGATGGCCTTCGGAGTGACGATCGTCTATGCTGTTTTCATGCAACTTCCGGAACAGATCGGAGTCACCATGACCATGTGGTTGGCCGCTCTGTTCGCTTTGACGGGAGCGTGGCTGGCCCGGAAGCTCCTGGTGGAGATGGTTCAGCCGAAAATGGTGGACCGGAGCTTTCCGTTTCGTGATGTGTGGGCGTTGGTCAAGCGGGAGCAGGGGTTGCGGTTGAGTTTCCTGTCCGCCTTCACGGCCCGCAACGATATGGTGCTCGTGGGACTGTTCCTGATGACGTGGTTCATCTATTTCGCCGATCTTCTGGATAATACAAGCCATGAGCAGGCGGCGTCACGCGCAGGACTCGTCATCGGACTGCTCGGTTTTGTGGTATTGGTCTCCATTCCGATCTGGGGGCGTGTCACCGCCCGTACCGGTCGCATTCCCGCCATCGTGATCGGTCTGCTGATCTCCGGAATCGGTTTCGCGTCCATGGGATTGATCCTGAACCCCTTTTCCTGGTGGATTTTTCTTCCGGTCGCCATTATCGGCGTGGGACAGGCTGGCTGCGTGTTGGTGCCACAGACCCTGGCTCTGGACCTGGCCCCGGAAGAGATCCGTGGGTCGGTGCTGGGGGTGTTCAATACGGTCGGTTGTTTTGGGGTGATTTTTTTTCTCCAGGTCGGTGGAATCCTTTTTGATTGGCTTGGTCCGACCGTTCCGTTCATGTTTATGGGAATTGTCAATCTGGCACTGTTCGGTTATGCGTTGAGTGTAATGAAGGTCGTTCAGAAAAAACCGAAGGTTCGTGAAGATTTGGATTTATCCTCCATCTAAATTCCATCAGAAGGATGGCTTGTAATGCCTAAGATCGTATTCGGATTGATTGCCATGTCGCTTGGCCTGTGGGGCATCTCGACTTGGTGGTGGTCGATCGTCGAGTTGCTGCGTGGTCTGGTTCCTCTGACACTGTTGATCCTTGGTATCGTGTCGCTTGGTGCCGGTGTCACGAGGATCAAGAAAGAGCAGCCTGCGCCGATGGATGCGGAACTGTCCGAGTCCTCCCCCCAATCCGATGAGTAGAACGCTATGTTTTCCAGTAAAAGCGTCGAATGTGGACTCCAATACAGGAAATACCTCTATATTCTAGGGGCGATGGCCGTCCTGGGCCTGGTTGGAAGCTACTGGTATCTGAACTATTTCCTCGATGAGATCGGCATCGATTCGGAAAAGGCGATGTCGTTGACACGTGATGTCGGTCGGAGGGGGGTTCAGGCGATCGCCGAGTTGCCCGGCACGCCGATCCAGGCCGCCTCGCCCATGATGGTGCAAGGTCAACAAGCGGGTTTGGTCTGGCCGCAGCCTTTGTTCCAGAATCCGACGACGACGCCGACGGATCCGGAGTCGTTTCCTACCGTGGTCCGCTCCATTCTGCCGAGTGTGGTGAACGTCAGCACGCAGAATCGCAGTTTGACCATGCCCAATACCATGCCGATGTCAACGCCTGCGGCTCAGTCGCCTAACGCCACCCAACCGACCAATACGGCCACGCAAGGTGCTGCCGATGGACTGAAGTTTGCCAGTCCCTTTTCGGGTGTGGCCATGGAGAGCATCGGTTCCGGGGTGATCGTGTCGGCGGATGGGTATATCGTCAGCAATTTCCATGTGGTCGAAAATTCCCAAAACGTCTTCGTGACCGTGTTCGGCACCAGTGGCATGCAGCGTTATCCCGCCGATGTGGTACGACTGGATCCGACACGAGATCTGGTGCTTCTGAAAATCAACGTCCCGATACCTTTGCAACCGGCACCACTCGGCAACAGCGATCTGCTCGCGGTCGGCGATCCGGTGATCACCGTGGGTTGTCCTTTCGGATTGGACCAAACCGTGAGCAAGGGGATCATCTCCGGTGCCCGCAAGGCGGTCACCATCGAAGGCACGATTCACAAGGATCTGATCCAAACCGATGCCGCGATCAATCAGGGGAATTCAGGTGGCCCTCTGGTTTCCCGTTACGGCTACGTGATTGGCATCAATACGGCCATCTATTCACCGACGCAGGCTTTTTCCGGCGTAGGTTTCTCGGTTCCCGTGAACAGCGTCAAGGAGTTCATCGCCGAAGTGATCTCCGTCCCGGAAGTGACCCCCGCCATGACCCAACCGGGTTGGCTTGGCCAGGGGCGTGCGGTGGCAGCCACCCGTGTCGGTCCCCCGCCGATCCCTGTGAATGCGGTGGCCCCACATGGAGATCGTGGCGCGTGTGAAAACTGTCATGTGATTCTGCGCAATGGCCAACCGGTCAACCAGACGACACCCAATGCTGGTGGATCCACTGGGGCCAATGGCATCAATGTCTCGCTGAATCCCCAGCAACCCGCCAATGGTGCCAATGGTGCGGCGAACTCGGTTGGCACCGCCAATCCTGTCGCAGCGGCCAACTCGCCCGAAACCACCAATGCGGTTGGGGTCACGAATCCACCCGGTATGTCCGTCAGTGTCATGTCGACGATTTTGGGTGCCGAGTTCAGGTCGCTCGACGACGCCCTCGTCAAACGGTTTCAACCGCCTTATTCAAACGGCGTGTTTCTCCAGAGCATGCAACCCGGCTCACTGGCCGAAACCGGTGGTCTGCAAACCGGAGACATCCTCTTTAAGGTCAATGGGCGTTGGGTTCGGAATCCGGATGAGTTGCAGCAGCGTTTGCAGGAGATTCCGATCGGTGACAAGGCGCGTTTCTCCCTGGTACGCAAACGGCAGCGCATGGAAGTGACCCTTACCATGAATCCACAGCCCGTCACCGTGGCACCTCAAACGGCCATCATGGAACCGCCGCAGGCAGCAACTGCCAACGTTCCGGCTCTGGCAGTTGATCCAGTCAAGACAAAAGCGAAAACCGCTCCACCGAAGCCACCTACGGAATTTGAGTGGTTTGGTATGGAATTGCAACCGATCCAGAAGAGCGTCGCAGCCAAGAATCCAGCCCTCAAGAACAAACAGGGAGCACTGGTTCAAGAGGTCGATCCGGGCTTGCAGGCAGAAATGGCTGGCATCCGTGCCAATGATATCGTTGTTGCGATCAACGGTAATCCGGTTGGGACCAACGCGGATCTGGATAAAGCGATCAAGGGTAGTGCCACGGCAAAGACAATACTTCTCGATGTGGAACGCGACGGAAAAAGAATGTTTGTCACATTGCAATAGCTGCAATGATCCTCATTATCGCCAATGAATAAGGGCTGACAGGAGAAACAGCGAGATGGAAAAGATCAAAGACGGACTTGGGGTAGACAAGAAGAGTGCCAAGTCACAATCCATTGGTGAGAGATCCGTGGCTGTGAATCCGGTTGACACCGAGGATGCGGCGGCCAACCAAATGGATGTCGTGCTGCAGCGTCAAATCGAAGATAAATTGAAGGTAAAGCAGGGCGGAAAAACGGTATCGTCCAGCAAGCCCCAAAAAGTCGAGACGGCGGGAATTTCGACTCAACCTGAAATGCCCAAATCTGCTGCTGCGGCAGATGCCGATATCATGCCGATTGCCGTTGACATTGCACCCGCAGTCGAACCGGCACCGACCCCGGAACCCGCAGTCGAAGCGGCACCGACATCGGAACCCGCAGTCGAAGCGGCACCGGCATCGGAACCCGCAGTCGAACCGGC
>JADGBU010000352.1:0-1097 GCA_015231295.1 Magnetococcales bacterium
GTGATAGTCCAGATGATCGCGGCTCAGATTGGTGAAGGCGGCGGCCTGCCAGAAAATTCCGGCGGTTCGGCATTGAGTCAGGGCGTGGGAGGAGACTTCGGCCACCGCCGCCGAGCAGCCCGCTTCCCGCATCGCGGCCAGGCTCTGATGCAAGGTGATGGGATCGGGGGTGGTGAGGGCGGCGGGTCGGGTGCCTCCGGGATGACGGGTGCCGGTGGTGCCGATGACGCCGGTGGCGATCCCCTGACGGGTCAGGATCGCCTCCACCATGGCGGCCACCGTGGTCTTGCCGTTGGAGCCGGTGATGCCGATCATTTTCAGGTGGTCGGCGGGATGGCCCCAATAGGCCGCGGCCAGCGCGGCCAGAGCCCGTCGCGGTTCCGGATGGGGCAGAGAGATCACGCCGGGCGGCGGGGAAAGGTCCGCCGGATGGAGAATCGCCACCGCGCCCGAGGCGATGGCCGGTTCGATGAAGCGGGTGCCGTCGTCGCGGCTGCCCGGCAGGGCGGCGAAGAGCGCGCCCGGAATCACCTGACGGGAGTCGGCGGTCAACCCGGTGATCGTGACCTCTTGGGTGATTCCGGTCCCGGGTGGATTCCACCCCTCCAGCCGGGTTTGAGCGAGCAGTTCGGAGAGTTTCATTCGAGCACGAGACGCAGCGCGCCCCCCTCGTCGAGAGACTCCTGGACCACCCGTCCCGATCCCTGGATGGTGGGCACCAGGTTTTGTTTACGCGCCTTTTCCATGGCGTCGGCCAAAGAGAGATTTTTGTAACCCAATTCGGACGGGGATTCATCCGTCGTCGTCGGGGCGGGCGGCTTGCCGCTGGCTTGATCGGGTTGCGTCGGGGTCTTGAGCTCCTCTCGCACCGGCGGGAGTTTCACCTCCACCGGCGTCGAGGGCAGCACCGCCAGCAGCGGCAGAATCTCTTCGGCGATCTCCCGGAAGACCGGGGCTGCGGCCAGACCACCGTAATAGAGTTTGCTGTCCGGTTCGTCGATGCCGACGAAGATCACGATTTTCGGATCCTCGGCGGGAATGAAGCCCACGAACGAGGCGAAGTAACTTCCGCTCATGTAGCCCTGGCGTCCCGAGGC
>JADGBU010000352.1:1164-2023 GCA_015231295.1 Magnetococcales bacterium
GTGGTCAGAATGCGTCGCAGGGTGGCGGAGGTTTGTTCCGAAACCACCCGTTTGGGTTCGCTGCGGGTGATGGGCAGATTTTGCTGATTGATCATCCGTCCCGCCACCAGATGGGGCGGACGCATCAGACCGCCGTTGACCGCCGCCGTGGTGGCGGTGGCGATCTGGAGCGGCGTGGCCAACACCCCGTAGCCGTAGGAGCGGTTGGCCTGTCCGACGAAACGGTAGTGGGTGATGTCCGCCAGACTGCCGGGGGATTCGTTGGTCTGTTCGACCCCGGTGGGGCGGGAAAAGCCGAAATTGAGGATGTATTGTTCCAGGGTATCGGCTTTCATCATCAGGCCGATTTTGGCCGCGCCGACATTGGAGCTTTTCTGGATCACCTGACTGACGGTGAGCGCGGGATGACCGACGTGAAAATCCCGGATGGTGCGATCGCCGATGGTGAAGCGGCCATTTTCGATGTTGATGACCGTGTTTTCTTTGACCAGTCCCAGGTCGAGGGCCGCGCCGATGGTGAAGACCTTGAAGGTCGAACCGGGCTCGTAGGCGTCGAGGATCGCCCGGTTGCGTCGGGTATCGGGTTGGCTTTCCAGCATGTTGTTGGGATTGAAGGCCGGTTGGTTGACCATGGCCAGAATGTCGCCGCTTTTGGGATCCATGATCACCACCGATCCGGCCTTGGCCTTGCTGTGGGTCACGCCCCGCAGCAGGGCCCGATAGGCGATGTATTGCACCGTGGCGTTGATGGTCAGCACGATATCCGCGCCGGGTTTGGCTTCGGTGATGTTTTGCACCAGCGGCATCACCCGTCCCATGCGGTCCTGGGTGATGATGCGCGAGCCGGATTGTCCCTGCA
>JADGBU010000066.1 GCA_015231295.1 Magnetococcales bacterium
GCATTCATCGGCGTGCGGATTTCATGGCTCATGTTGGCCAGAAACTCCCCCTTGGCCCGATTGGCCAAGCGGGCCTGCTCTTCGCTCTGCCGGAGTTCATCCTCCATCAACTTGCGATCGGTGCCGTCGCGGGAGACCACCACGATCCCTTCCACCATCCCGTCGCGCCGCAGATGGGGAAAGTAGGAGACATCCATCCAGCGGCGTCCGGAAATCGGAAAATCGAACCAGGCCTGATAGTTGATCGATTCGCCCTTCAGGCATCGCTCCAGATTGCCCCGAATGCGACCAAAGGTTTCCTCTCCCAACAATTCGCGCACCGAATGGCCGACAATCTCGTGCCGCCTCAGCCCATAGGCGGCCAGATAGGCGTGATTGACCGCACGATAAACGAAATCGTAGCCCAGGAAAGCCATCTGATCCCGCGAAGCGGCGACGATGGCGGCGTACTGACGCAACGACTCCTCCACCCGACGGCGTTCGGTCTGATCCAGCAGAATCAGACGATGCTCCACGATGCGGCCCGACTCATCCATTTTCGGGCTGACCGAAAGACTGGCCCAGAGAATCTCCCCATCCCGTCCTTTCAGCGACACCTCCCGATCCCGTTCGCTCGGACCGGAGAGCAGAAACACCACCGAAGGATCCGCCACCAACTCCGTGAAATGAAGCGCCACCGGTTTGGAAAAGTCGTAACCGAACATCTCCGAGGCCGCCCGGTTGCCGCGCACGATGCGTCCGTTGCCCGCATCCACCGACAAAAACGCCACCGGAGCATTTTCATACAGATCCCGCATCAGCAGTTCCGACTGGCGCAAGGTGGCCTCGGCCCGCACCCGCGCGCTGATGTCCCGCACAATGGCCAGATTGTACTGCTGCTCCTCGAACTCCATGTAGTTGGCACTGATCTCCACCGGCAGCAGGCTGCCATCCTTGCACCGCAACTCCGCCTCGAAGACCAGCGTGCGCCGCGCCTTCAGCTCCCGCCAGTGCAGCGGCCACAGATGGGTCGGGTGTTCGGCGTTGAGATCCGCCGTGGTCATGGACAAAAGCTCCTCGGTGGTATAACCGAGCCGCTCCCGCACCGACTGGTTGACCCGCAACACCCGGCCATCCGGATGAATCCAGAACACCATGTCGCTGGTATTTTCCAGGGAGTTCTGGACCAGACGCGCCTGTCCTTCGGCCCGTCTCTTTTCGGTGAGATCGTTGTAGACCGCCACCACCTCCCCCGACTCCAGCCGATAGACCAGATTTTCCAGCCAGCCCCGATGAAACTCATCCTCGTAAAAGGTGATGGGGTGATAGGCCGACTCTCCGGTCCGGGCCACCTGCTGAAACACCTCGAACAGCCCGAACTCCCGAATGCCCGGAAAGACCTCCGTGGCCCGTCGTCCGACGACCCGTTCCGGATCGGCGTTGCTGATCCGTATTCCGGCCTGATTGATCTCCTTGACGATGAAATCCTCGCCCCCATTCCACACTTCATAGACCGCGACGCCGCTGGTCATGGTATCGAACAGGGCGCGATAGCGTCGTTCGTTGATTTGCAGGGTTTGTTCCAGCGCCCGCTGTTCGTTGCGTTCCCGCAGATGGCGCAGCCCTTCGGCCATATGGGCCGCCAGCTCCGCCAGCAATTCGACCTCCTGCTCGTCGAAGGCATCCGGATGGCCGGCATAAAGGTTGAGCGCACCGAGCACCTCTCCCCGATCTTTCAGCGGCAGGGCGATGCTGGACAGATACCCCCGTCGGCTGGCCAGCTCTTTCCAGGGGGCGAAGGCGGGATCGGTGCGCAAATCGTGCGAGATGCTGGGCTGACCGGTACGAATGGCCCGTCCGGTGGGACCATCGCCCAATCCCCCAGGCGACCAGGTGATCTCCACCTCGGAAGGATAACTCGCATCCTGACCGTGACAGGCCACCGGTTGCACACGACACTCCGGACCCGGTTCGCTCAGCCCGACCCAGGCCAGACGATAACCGGTCTCTTCGACCAGCACCCGGCAGAGCCGCTCCAAGGTTTCGCGCTCTTCGGTGGCGCCGGCGAGGAGTTCGGCGAAACGCAACCGGCTGCGCAGGGCGCGGTTGACCTGCGCCAAGCGTCGTTCGCTGTCGCGACGTTTGGTGATATCTTCCAGCACCCCGATGTAGTGACGAATGATGCCATCCTTGTCATACACGCCGCCCACCGCCACCGAGGACCAATAGGGTTCACCGGACTTCTTGCGATTGACCAGTTCGCCCCGCCACGGTTTTTCGGGGGTGATCGGCCTGGCCTGACGGCCATGCAGCGTGACATCCCGCAGGCCGAAGCGAGTCAGACCGTTGCGCTGTCCCACCAACTCCTCGCGGGTATAACCGGTCAACTCGCTGAAACGGGCGTTGACATATTCGATGGTCCCCCCCGCGTCGGTGACGATCACCGCCGCCGGACTTTGTTCCACGGCCACGGTCAATTTTTGCAATTCGAGGGTCTGGCTTTCCAGAGAGGCGGTGGTCCGTTTGGCGATGCACAGAATCACCGCCACGCTCCAGATGGCAAACAGCGCGTAACCCCGATTGAGCAGAGCCAGCCAGGTCGGCACCGATCCGACCGGTGAAAACAGATAACCCGCGCCCACCAGCACGGAGGTGATCGCCGCCCAGGTCAGAATGGTCTTCCGTCCCCCGTCCATCCACCAGCCGATCAGAACCACCGCCACATAGAGCACTCCATCCGCCGAACCCACCGGCAGTGCCACATCCAGGATGAAGACCCCCGCGCTCAACACCATCGCCAGCACGGGCAGGGCCAGAAACTTCCAGTTCATGGTGACATGCTCCACATCCGGATTGAGAGTCGTCATCGTTCACACCCCGTGACTGCGATTGGCAGGTGCCGGATGAGACCCTTTTTTTAATAGAAAAAATATTGCGAAACAAAATTGGCTTTTTGCGATTTTTTTGTTGATTTTGCACTGCGGCATGAACTATGATGCACCGCAACGATAACGATATGAACAAAAAAGACAAAGAGGAGACCATCCCATGAGACTCGCATTGACCAATGGCAACCTCACCGATCCGGAGAGTTGGACCCTCATCAAAAAAATCCGCCCCTCGGCCTTCCTCCCGTCTCTGCCGTTCCGGGCGCGCCTCCTCGAACGACTCAACGCCCTGATCGCCGCCCCGGTCCAACCGGCCACCGAAACGCTCTCCACCCTGCCCGCGAGCCGCCGTCCGACCCAAACCACCCTGGCCGGTCGCTTCACCCGCTGGATGGAAAAAGCCCTGATCGGCGCGCTGTTCTCCTTCTGGATGCTGGCCCTCTGGGTGGTGTTCGACGCCCTGCGCCTGATTTTCTTCTAAAACCCTGCTCCACAGATCCACCCATTCCATCCCGCCCCACCCCGCTGCCGATCCCGGCACGCGGGCGTCCGGAACCCGACGCTCCCATCCCATCGATTGCCAATTCACGAAAAATCGGCCACAATGGCCGAATGTCGTTTCTTTTTCAACAGCCGATCACACCCGACCAGAAGGAATGCAAAGATGAACAAACAGGTCGTCGCCGCCGCACTCGGCGTGCTGCTCCTCTCCGCGTCCGGCACCATTCAGGCCGGACCGACTCCGGGAACCACTCCGGAACAGGCCCCCTTCACCAAGGCCGAACTGGACAAGTTTCTCGGTGACTATCCCGAATTCACCCAATGGCTCCACAAGCAGCGTGCCGCCACCCAGGCGGTCCACACCCCCTGGATTCTGTCGGGCATGCGGTTCGATTCCGGCTTCACCGCCCTGCTGAAAGAAAAAGGTTGGAAATCGGATCGATTCTTCTATCTGCTAAATCATGTCAACACCGGACTGATGCTGGCCGCCTCGGAAAAGAGTCAGGCCGAAGCCGAAGCCCGCAGGGCACAAGCGCAAAAAGAGCAGGAAGCCCGCAACGCCCAGGCGCAAAAAGAGATGCAAGAATCCTTGAATGCCTCCAATCAACGGATGCGGGAACAACTGAAAGCGCAACAGGATCAAATTCGCGCCAACCCCTACATTCCGCCTTACGAAAAACAGCGCATCCTCGACCAGATGAATCGCACGACCACCGCTTCCGCGCCGACGGATGCCGCCGCCATGGCCGAAGCCGCCAAAACCCAACAGGCCCAATGGATCGCCGCCCAGGAGCAGCAACTGCGCAACAATCCCTATCTGCATCCCATGCAGCGGCAACAGGCTTTGGCTCAGCTTCAGCAGGCCCGCAACGCGATGCAGCGCGCCTCGACCCCGGTCAAACCCTTGGATCCGGAAGCCGCCCGCGCCGAAATGATCACCCTGCACAGCACCTGGTACGAAAATCAGCGGAAAGTGTTGAACAACAATCCCACCATTCCCGCCGCCCAGAAAAAAGCCCAGTTGGAGCAGCTTCAGGCTTCGGAGCAGCAGTTCAAGGCCTCCCTCGTGACGCCCGCTCCCACCCCGCTGCTGCCCCCCGAAGAGCAGAAACTGATCGAAGCCAATCAACAACGTCTGACGGAACTGCTGGCCGGAAAATGAATCCGGTGCCTGTGCCCAGGGACGGGCGCACCCCCTCGGAGAAAAAAAAGAGTGCAATCGTTTTCCCGATCACGACTCCGGCAACCGCCCCAGGAACGCATCCAGGGCCTTGCGTACCGGCTCGAACTGTAGCCGCACCTGTTTCAGCGCCTCTCCGGCCTCGTGCCACGCATGCCCCTTGATGCACTCGTGCAACTGCCGGGTATGCGGCTGCAACTGGGGAAAAATGGTGTTGGCCATGCTGCCCTTGAGCACATGCGCCGTCGCTCTGGCGGTTTCATGTTCGCCCCCCCGCAAATCCCGCTCCAGGCTCTCCAGCAACTCCGGAATCTGATTGACCAGCAATCCGGCCACATCCCGGAAATCCTCCTCCGGCAATCCGATCGACTCCATGGCTCCCATCAGAATCTCCAGATCGCTCTTGCCCACCCCCATCGGTGCCGGATCGCGCGCCTCGACCGGCGTCGGGGTCGCCGTCGCCACCGGGATCAAATAACGCTCCAGCACCTTCCGAAGCTCTCCCAGCGTCACCGGTTTGGACAAAAAGTCGTTCATGCCGGAGACCTCGCCGCGCAAACGGCTCCCCGAGGTGACATTGGCCGTGAACGCCACGATCGGCACCGGCGGCAACTCCCGTTCCCGCTCCCACTGCCGGATCAACCGGCTCGCCTCGTAGCCATCCACACCCGGCATCTGACAATCCATGAACACCAGATCGAAATCCTGTTCGATGAACCGCTCCACCCCTTCCCGTCCATCCTTGGCCCCCACCACCCGGCCCGCCTCGCACCCCAAACGGACCAGCATGCCCCGCGCCACGGTCAGATTGGCCGCGTGATCGTCCACCACCAGAATCCGGGCATCATACCGGACGGGCTCGGCCTCCCGCCGCACCGGAATCGGCACCAGGCGGGCCTCTCCATCCGGCGCGCTCAACAACCACTCGATGGCCGAACGCAACCGTTCCGCGCTGAGCGGCTTCTTCAAACAGATCGCCATGCCCGGCAATTCACTCGCGTGATCCCATCCCTGATCCAACAGATCGGTCAGCAGAATGAATTTCCACGAGGAGTCGGCATCCCGCAACGCGCGGCAGGCCACCCGTCCATCCTGACCCGGCTTCTGATTCAGCAGCACCAGATCATACGGTTGCCCATCCACCCGGGCCTGACGCAACAAACCCAACGCGGTTTCCGCCTCGGCCACGAAGTCGAACCGGGAACCGAACAACTGAAACACATCCTCCAGAAACAGCCGCTGCAACCCGTCGATCTCGACGCCCAACACCCGCAGATTGCAAAACAGATCCCGACCCGGATGACCTTCCGCACTCGCAGGCTGCTGCGTCAACTGAATGGTGAAATGAAACACACTCCCGGACGGGGCATACGGATTGACATCCACCCCGATCGTCCCGCCCATCCGCTCCACCAGCCGACGGCTGATGGCCAACCCCAAACCGGTGCCGGGAAAGACGCTCCGATGCCCCTCGGCGCGGGCGAACAGATCGAAAATCCGCTCCCGCTCCTCCTCCGGCACCCCCGGTCCCGTATCCCGCACCTCGAACAGATATTCGGTCCGCCCTTCGGCTCCCAGGCCCACCGGTCCGCCATGCAGCTCGACGCTGCCCCCCTCCGGCGTGAACTTGATGGCGTTGCCCAACAGATTGGTGAAAATTTGACGCAACCGATTCACATCCCCGCGCACATGAGTGGCCATGTCGTGGGGGAAAAAGGGCGTCAATTCGATCTCCTTGGTATGGGCGAGCGTGGCCAGGATCAAGGCCGACTCATCCACCAAAGCCCGCAGATCGAAATCCACCTCGTCGAGCACCAGCCGATCGGCCTCCATCTTGGAAAAATCCAACACGTTGTCGATCAACGCCAGCAAGGTCTTGCCCGAACCATAGGCCAGACGCACCTGCTCCTTGCGATCGTGATCCAGGGCCGCCTCGCGCAACAGCTCCAGCATGCCCAGCACCACATTCATCGGCGTGCGGATTTCGTGGCTCATGATGGCCAAAAATTCACTCTTGGCGTGACTCTCGGCCAACGCGCGATCCCGCTCCTCCTGCAATTCGACGATGCGCCGCTCCATCGCCGGATCGGTCTCCGGTTGCGCCGCAGAGAGCACCGGCGCGGATTCCTCCTCATCCGCTCCACCGTCATGCTGCGCCTGTCGCGACGCCTCCCGCCCCTCCTCCGCGCACTGCCACCTGCCCTTTCGCTCCCCGATCCAGAAACCCGCCCCCGCGCATGCCATGGCCAACACCCCCCATGGCCATCCGCCCACAGCACCGCCGACGATCACGACACCCGCGATCCCCGGCAACCAGGGCTTGCCTCCGAATGACCGTTTCATTCCGCCTCCCACTCTCCACTCGCTACGGATGCGACAGCCATCCCGTTGACCGGTCCGCCCGAGTCACATGAAATACAACTCATCAAACTTCACCACCTCCAACAAAAACGCCTCGACCCGCTCCCCCACGGCGATGCCATCCGACTCCTGCTCGATGGCGCGCAACAGCCGCAACAGCGTCATCCAGGACTCCAGATGGGCATGATCGATCTGGGCCGCCACCACCGACAACGATTGCATCGCGAGCAGTCGGTCATGGGCGATCCGCTGCCACAGCGCGATCCGTTCCGGCGGCACCGGCTGGGTACGAATGGCGTCGATGCCAATCTGCACGATCGACGGCGAAGGCAACAGTCCGGCCCCCTGGTTATCGGAGTCGTGCCATTCGGCCAGGCATTCATCCACCAACGGCGCCAGAAAGCTCCGCAAGGTAAATTTCCAGGAACGCCGGGTATCCACCGTGGAACGTTTTTCGTACAACGCGAACAGCACCACCAAAAATCCACCCTGCATGCAAAAGCCGATCAACTGCGGCAACAGGGTGCGGGTGACACTGGTTTCCGAATAGAGCCACAGGGTCAGAAACGGGGCCGCCGCAAAGAAAATAACGAGGAAAAACAGATAAAACAGAAAAAAACCTTTCAACCAGGACATTTTTTCACCCAGAAATGAAACACGCATGTCAGCCCTCGCTGTCGGAATGATTCGTTAAACAAACGTCCACATAGTGCCAAACTTGCTTTGTTTCCGCCATCAAAATCCACGCGCGCCCCTCACGAAGGGAGTCGGGAGGTATCCAGCAAAAGCGACTGAACCCGATCCCCGTGCAGCATCACCACCCCTTCGCGAATCAAATATCCGGCCTCCAGATAGCGAACTCCATAAATGCGTCGCACCCCCAACCGCCCCTCGTCATCCCGCCGCAACCCCATGGACATGAGCGAAACACTCTCGTCGAGCCAACGCACCTCCAGTTCGCCACAGGTGCGGCGCACCTCGTCCATGGCCAGTTCGCGGGCCTTCATGGCCTGATGCCAACCCCATGCCACCCCCAACAAGATCACCAGAGCCCAGCTCTCCATCAATCGATGCCAAATGGACAAAGCGGGGGGTCCATTTCCCTTTCCCGGACCGACAGGGCCAGAGTCACCGGCATCTTTCTCCTCCCTCGATGCAGAAACGATCAAAAAAAATTTTCCAACCCGTCAACTTCGCGTATCATAGCCGATTCACGCCCCTTTCAGAAAAGGTTTCCGAAAAAAGAAAATGGCTTTGATCGGTACACGCAGCGTCAAAATATCGTTCGGCGGTCCCCCGATTCTGGAGGATGCCGGCTTCTTCATGGACAAAGGCGAACGGGTCTGTCTGGTGGGCCGCAACGGATCGGGCAAATCGACGCTGCTGCGTCTGCTGTCCGGTCTCCATCACCCCGACGAAGGGGAGGTGGTCCGCTCCAAGGGCATCACCATCGCCAGCCTCGATCAGGAGGTGCCGGGTCAGCTTGTCGGCACCATCCGCGAGGTGGCCACCCCGGACCCCTCCCGGCTCCACGACGATCTGGAAGGGCCCCGCCTGGCCGCCACCCTCGACGAACTGCTCGATCTGCTGGGACTGCCCGGCGAGCGCATTTTCGCCGAGTTGTCCGGCGGGCTCAAACGTCGGGTGCTGCTGGCGCGCGCCCTCGCGGCCCAGGCCGATGTGCTGCTCCTCGACGAACCGACCAACCACCTCGACATGAGCACCATCGAACAGTTGGAAGGAATCCTGAAAAGCTATCGGGGAGCCTTGTTGTTCATCACCCACGATCGCATGTTCGTCGATCGACTGGCCACCCGGATCCTGGAACTGGATCGGGGACGCCTCACCGATTGGCCGGGCAATTTCCGGATCTATCAGCAACGCAAGGAGGCGGCCCTGGAGTCGGAAGCCGTCACCAACGCCCTGTTCGACAAACGGCTGGCCCAGGAGGAGGTGTGGATCCGTCAGGGGATCAAGGCGCGTCGCACCCGCAACGAGGGACGGGTCCGCTCTCTGGAAAAAATGCGCCTGGAACGTCGCGCCCGACGGGAACTCGAAGGCCGGGTACGCCTGCGGGCCGAATTGGCGGAACGCTCCGGCAAGCTGGTGGCCGTGGCCGAGGAGGTGAGCTATCACTACGAGGGCGCCTTGTGCATTCAACGCTTCTCCACGGTGATCCAGCGGGGGGACAAGGTGGGCATCATCGGTCCCAACGGCTGCGGCAAGACCACGCTGCTGAATCTGTTGCTGGGAAAACTCGCCCCCACCGCCGGGGTCATTCATCTGGGCACCAATCTGGAAGTGGCCTATTTCGACCAGTTGCGCGCCGGACTCGACGAAGACAAAACCGTGGCCGAAACCGTGGCCAATGGTCGGGATATGGTGACGGTCGGAGGACAGACCCGTCACATCATCAGCTATCTGCAAGACTTTCTCTTTCCTCCGGCCCGTTCCCGCTCTCCGGTGCGGATTCTGTCCGGCGGCGAGCGCA
Source organism: Magnetococcales bacterium (assembly GCA_015231295.1). Classification (GTDB taxonomy): domain Bacteria; phylum Pseudomonadota; class Magnetococcia; order Magnetococcales; family Magnetaquicoccaceae; genus Magnetaquiglobus. The sequence continues at coordinate 9,401 of JADGBU010000066.1, forward strand.
ACCGGTTGCTGCTCGCCAAGCTGTTTCTCAATCCCGCCAACATTCTGGTGATGGACGAACCCACCAACGATCTCGACTCCGACACCCTGGAACTGCTGGAAGAGCTGCTGGCCCAGTATGCCGGCACCCTGCTGCTGGTGAGTCACGATCGGGCGTTCCTGAACAACGTCGTCACCAGTTGTCTGGTATTCGAGGGGGAACGGGGCGAAATTCGCGAATATGCCGGGGGTTACGACGACTGGTTGGCCCAACGTCCGCCGCCGCCCGCGCCCGTGTCGGAACTCCGTCCCGCCAGCAAGAAAGCCCCGCCCAAACCGCCCCCACCCAAAAAACCGGCGGGACTCTCCTTCCGGGAGCGGCGGGAACTGGAACAACTGCCCGCCCGCATCGAAACCCTGGAGAGCGAACAACGACAACTCCACGAAACCATGGCCGCTCCCACCTACTACCGTCACCCCCCGGAACGGCTCGCCGCCGATCAAGCACGCCTGACCGCCATTGAACAAGAGTTGGCGGAAGCCTATCAACGGTGGGAACATCTGGAGAAGTTGGAATCGTGACCATTGGATGACCAAACGGACAGGAGCCTCCCCCCGTGAACCTCACCATCGTCACCACAGGACGGGCCGATTACGGCCTGCTCGAACCCTTGCTCCGGGAGCTTCAGGGTCGATCGATGTTCCGGGTCCGCCTGGTGGCCACCGGCAGTCATCTCTCCGCGACGCAAGGAGAGACCATTCGCTTCATCCAGGCCGATGGACACGAGGTCACGCCGATCCCGATGACCCCGGACCAGGACTCCGAAGCGGGGATCTGTCGGGCCGTGGCCACGGGTCTGACCGGATTCTCCGAACATTTCCGCACCCACAGACCCGATCTGCTGCTGGTGCTCGGGGATCGCTACGAGTTGTGGGCGGTCTGCATGGCGGCGGTGTTCCACCGGATTCCCATCGCCCATCTTCACGGCGGCGAAACCACCCTCGGTGCCATCGACGACGTGATCCGTCACTCCATCACCAAAATGGCCACGTTCCACTTCGTCGCGCTGCCCGAATACGCCCGCACCATTCAGGCCATGGGAGAGCATCCGGAGCGGATTCATGTCGTGGGGGCCTTGGGCATCGACGGCATCCTCCACACCGCCCCCATGACCCGCGACGAATGGTTGACCCACGCCGGCATCACGAACACCACCCGTCCGGTGGCCCTGATGACCTTTCATCCGGTGACGCTCGACGATCACGCCGACGCCAGCCGACAGGTGGACGAGGTGCTGCAGGCCTTAGACTCCAGCGAATTGACCACCCTGATCACCATGCCCAACGCCGATGCGGGTGGCGCGGCCATCTTCGCGCGCGTGCAACGCCACTGTCAGGCCCACCCGGACGCCTTCCGACTGGTCAAGAGTCTGGGTCAGCGGGGCTATCTGAGCGGCATGCGTCACGCCACGGTCATGGTCGGCAACTCGTCGAGCGGCATTCTGGAAGCCGCCTCGTTCCGCCTGCCGGTTGTCAACATCGGCGACCGGCAGGGGGGACGGATCCGGCCCGCCAACGTGATCGACTGCCCCTGCGAACGCCACGCCATCCGACAGGCTCTCACGCGCGCCCTCTCTCCCGAATTTCGCGCGGGGCTCGCCGACCTGATCAACCCCTACGGAGATGGCCACGCCGCCCCCCGCATCGCCGACCGGCTCGCCACCCTGGATCTCTCCAATCCGGGCGCGCTCCTGAAAAAGGGCTTTTATGGGCCACCCCAACCCGTTCCCTCACCCCCTCCCGGAGACGCGCCATGAGCCACGCCCCTCCCGACCCGCCGGGCATCTACATCATCGCCGAGGCCGGAGCGAATGCGGTCAAAAGTCCTCCAGGCTCTGAGCAAGCCTGATACGCCCAAAGAGATGCCGCAGCCCCCGAGCCTCGTTTTCATGGATACGTTTCGGTGAGGTGTTGCCATTCGTTGTTCATTTTGTTGCAAGTTTCCCCTTTTTTTGCCATTGGGAAGCGTGTATTTTTGTGTGGTAGATTTGGGCATGGATCAGAGGGGCTTGTTTTGGGGAACGTCCGGCACCCGTGGCATCTCTCTCTTGCGGCGGTAGATGGCCATATGTAGATTGCTCTATTCTAAGCGAAAAGTGGACTTGTACTGTATGGGGGGATGGCCTTGGCTGTTAATCGAGATGAACCGGATCGGTGGAAAGCAGACATCATTCAATCCGTTGATATGTACAATGAATGGTTTATGAGCTTTGCGCCTCTGGCGTATAGGGAAACGCGGATTCAGACAACAAAGGATGTTAAAACCACTCTTCACAAGACGAACAATTTAAGCGACATCAAGGTCGAGACACTGCAAGCAAACCCCGGCGTATTGCCCACCCTCCGCATGTCAGCCTGTCCTCCGCTTGCAGTCGACCGTCTGGTCGGACTGGCAGGGATTTCCAAGAACTTAGTCGGCTGCATGGAAACGGGAACTCTGCCTCCGCGCATGAGCGCATCGGCACTACGTGACGACCTTGAGAAAATCGGGACAATTATCCGGAAGATGGCTGATCCTGATATTTTCGTATGGCTTGAGCGCGGTACACCTGCCACCGAGACAGAGATTCACCGTGCGGCAACGATTATTGCTGATCGTCTATGCGGTGCTGTAGCAAATCCCATCATCCGTAACGCGCAAGAGAAACGCCAGCTTTCCACCATTGAATCATGGCTCAAGGCTCGGCGATACTACCTCTTGACGGCGGGGACAAAATTCGACGCCATGCCGCCGGGAACCTATGGTTTCCGCTTAAATGTTCCGGTGAAGCAAGAAAATGGTGGCGCGACGATCAACATTCCAGTAGACATCGCGGTCATGCCACACGATGCAAAACCGGGGAGCTTACCTCTCCTTATCGAAGCAAAGTCCGCCGGAGACTTTACTAACGTCAACAAGAGAAGAAAAGAAGAAGCAACCAAGATGACGCAATTGCGTCATACCTACACAGAAAAGGTGCGCTTTATTCTGTTCCTCTGCGGATATTTCGACAGTGGTTACCTTGGCTATGAAGCGGCTGAAGGAATTGACTGGGTTTGGGAACATCGAATTGACGATCTGACAAAATTCGGGCTGTAAGGCATGAGCGCACCGAATCCAATCGAAACCAGACGGTTGCTTCTACAAACATCGTGCGATTCCGATAAGACGCAGAGAGAGCGTAACAGGCTCGGACAGTTTGCCACGCCGACAGAACTGGCAACAGATGTGCTTCAACATGCGTATGTGCAGCTTCCGACTGATCTGCCTGTACGCTTCCTTGATCCGGCGATAGGAACAGGATCGTTTTATTCGGCATTGCTGCGCGTGTTTCCATCAGCGCGCATTGCCAAGGCGGTCGGCTATGAAATTGACGACCATTACGGGCGTCCCGCACGCACGCTGTGGCAAGGCCATCGTCTCGATTTGAAACTTGAGGATTTCACCACGGCACGGTCTCCAAACGACGGGGAAAAATTTAACCTCATAATCTGCAATCCTCCCTATGTGCGACACCACCATATAGGAATCAGTGAGAAAAACCGCCTTCAAGCGGCAGTGATGGATGCGTGCGGGGTAAAAATGGCCGGTTTGACTGGCCTTTATTGTTACTTCCTTGGGCTGGCGCATACGTGGCTTGCGGATGACGGAATTGCGGGATGGCTGATTCCTAGTGAATTCATGGATGTAAATTACGGGGAGCCAGTGAAACAATACCTCTTAAACCAAGTCGAGCTTTTGCGCATTCATCGATTCAATCCGAATGATTTGCAATTCGGCGATGCGCTTGTGTCCTCATCTGTAGTCTGGTTCCGCAAACATCGGGCGACAACAGGGCACGAGGTGGAATTCAGCTACGGCGGCACACTCGCCAAGCCGTCACAGTCACGATTTGTTCCAGCAGTGGCACTACAAGCCGAGGCTAAATGGTCGCGCTTTCCTATATCGGACGTTCGGATGACGGCTACAGGGCCGACGCTTGGGGATTTCTTCAAGATTCAGCGTGGAATTGCAACAGGGAACAACAAATTTTTCATCAAGTCGCGGGCAGATATCGCTACAGCCAATCTGCCACCGGAGCTTTTCAAGCCAATACTGCCAGGACCGCGCCATGTGCTACGCGACATCATCGAGGCCGAAGCGGACGGCACGCCGAAGCTTGACCGACAATTATTCATCCTCGATTGCCGGTTGCCTGAGATGGAAATTCAACGACGCTACCCGTCACTTTGGGAATACCTACAAGCTGGCAAGCCGGACGTATCCGGGCGATACCTATGCCGCTACCGGTCGCCATGGTACGCACAAGAGAATAGACCGGCTGCACCGTTCGTCTGCACATACATGGGGCGCGGCAACGCAAGCCATGGACGACCTTTCCGCTTCATTCTCAATCTGTCACAAGCGACAGTCGCCAATGTCTACCTTATGCTTTACCCGAAACCACCCCTCGCGTGTGCACTTGCTGACAACAGGGAGCTTGCCCGAAAAATCTGGGGGTTCCTGAACTCAATCGAGACAAAAACGCTCCTGGGCGAAGGGAGAGTCTATGGTGGAGGACTTTACAAAATGGAACCGAGGGAACTTGCCAACGTGCCTGCGGGAGCAATCGCCGCGATGCTGCCAACTGAATGAAGGCCTGTCCAAAAAATAACACCATGTGACTGACCTTCACCAAAACGATCCCATCTGTTGCATGTTCCCGGGAACCCGTTTCGCGCACTACATATCATGGACACACCCCCAATACCGATTAGCCACAAAGTGCATACCAATCCCACAGCCTCCCAACTGGCCATGGTTCGATAGTTGCATCTGGATGCCAACCCCTACGGAGATGGCCACGCCGCCCCCCGCATCGCCGACCGGCTCGCCACCCTGGATCTCTCCAATCCGGGCGCGCTCCTGAAAAAGGGCTTTTATGGGCCACCCCAACCCGTTCCCTCACCCCCTCCCGGAGACGCGCCATGAGCCACGCCCCTCCCGACCCGCCGGGCATCTACATCATCGCCGAGGCCGGAGTCAACCACAACGGCCAACTGGAGCTGGCCTGCCGCCTGGTGGATGTCGCCGCCGAGGCCGGAGCGGATGCGGTCAAGTTTCAGACCTTCCGCGCCGGAGAACTGGTGAGCCGCTTCGCCCCCAAAGCCGATTACCAAAAAGAACACACCGATCCCACCGCCTCCCAGTTGGCCATGATCCGACAACTGGAGCTGGATGCCGACAGCCATGTCATCCTTCAGGCCCGCTGCCGGGAACGGGGCATCGATTTTCTCTCCACGCCGTTCGATCCGGGCAGCCTGGCGTTTCTGGTCCGGGAGATGCGGCTCTCCACCCTCAAGATCTCCTCCGGAGAAGTGACCAACGGCCCGTTGCTGATCCAAGTCGGCGCGAGCGGCTGCCGGGTGATGCTCTCGACCGGCATGTCCACCCTGGGCGAGGTGGAACAGGCTTTGGGCGCGTTGGCCTTCGGCATGCTCGACGCATCCGCCCCCCCCTCTCCGGAAGCCTTCGCCCGAGCCTACGCTTCCGTCGTCGGTCAGGCCCGGCTGGCGGAACGGGTCACGCTGCTCCACTGCACCACCGAATACCCCGCCCCCTTCGCCGAGGTCAATCTGCGGGCCATGGAGAGCCTGAAAGCGGCCTTCGGGCTGCCGGTGGGCTATTCCGATCACACGCCGGGCATCACCATTCCCATCGCCGCCGCCGCCCGGGGGGCGCGGGTGATCGAAAAGCATTTCACCCTGGACCGCGCCTTGCCCGGCCCCGACCATCAGGCCTCCCTGGAGCCGGAAGAGTTGACCCGCATGGTCGAGGCGATCCGGATCGTGGAACAGGCTCTGGGTCATGGTCGCAAGATTCCGGTGGCGGCGGAGCTGAAAAATCGTCCGATCGCCCGCAAGAGTCTGGTGGCTCTGGCCCCGATCGCGCCGGGCGAGCGGTTCACGACGGAGAATCTCGGGGTCAAACGACCGGGGACGGGGCTCTCTCCCATGCACTATTGGCAATGGCTGGGACGACGCGCAAGCCGGGCCTATCAAATGGATGAATGCCTGAACGAAGATCAGGAGGAGACGACATGATTCAAGACGCGACCGTATTGGCGGTGATCCCGGCCCGAGGGGGATCGAAAGGCGTGCCGAGAAAAAACATCCGTCCCCTGGCGGGCAAGCCTCTGCTGGCCTGGAGCATCGAGGCGGCCCTGGCCTGTCCGGAAATCGACCGGCTGGTTCTCTCCTCCGAAGACGAGGAGATCATGGCGGTCGCCCGTCAGTGGGGCTGCGACGTGCCGTTCCCCCGTCCCGCCGAACTGGCCACCGACGACGCCTTGAGCCTCGACGTGGCGATGCATCTGCTCGCCACCTTGCCGGAGCCCTATGATTTTCTGGTATGGCTGCAACCCACCTCGCCGCTGCGGGCACCGGAAGATATTTCCCGCTGTCTGCGTCTCTGCATGGAATCCGGTGCACAAAGTGCCGTCACGGTCACGCCCGCCGAAAAAAGTCCTCATTGGATGTATCACGTCGAGCCTTCCGGAGCGATGCGTCCGCTGTTGGCCGGAGACGCCACCCGTACCAATCGTCAGGCGTTGCCGCCGGTCTATCAGCTCAACGGAGCGGTCTATGTGGCCCGGATCCCCTGGATGCGTCAGGCGGGACGCATGATGAATGAACGGAGCCTGGCCTGCGTCATGCCGGCGGAACGCTCCATAGACATTGATTCCGAAAGAGATTTCCATCTGGCCGAATGGTGGTTGTCCCGCCGCTGATCCGCGCGGCCCCGAAAGAAGATCACCGCCGGAAGGCCTGCCACGCACGCGATCCCGGCATGCCCCCGGCGCACTCCAGAGGCTTGCCCCGAAAGAGACGGCCCGAATCTTGCTAAATTACTTTAGCATCCACTCTCGCCTCATGTGGACCCCATCGACTCCCCAGGCAGTGACGAGACCCGAACCATGGCCGATTTGCAACTGGATGGCACCAAGATCACCTTTCACGTCAAGGAGCTGCTGGACTGGAAACAGGGTCGCTTCGTGCCCCCGATTCTGGTGGAGGTCAGCCCCACCAATCTGTGCAACCACCGGTGCGACTTCTGCGCCTACGAATATCTCGACCGCAACGGCAACTACCTCGACATGACCCGCTTCCGGGTCATCCTCGACGAATTGTCGGCCATGGGCACCAAGTCGCTCTTCTACTCCGGCGAGGGGGAACCCCTGATCCACAAGGAGCTGCCGGAGATCATCGTCCACGCCGGAGGCATGGGTTTCGAGCAGGCGTTGAACACCAATGGAGCCCGTCTGCTCCCGGCGGTCTCCGATCGGATTCTGCCCTGGCTCTCCTGGGTCCGCTGGAGCATCAACGGCGTCTCCCGCGAAGATTACGCCCTCCATCACCGGGTCTCCCCGCGCCAGTTCGATATCGTGATGAACAATCTCGCCCATGCCACGCAGCTCAAGCGTCAGGCGAAGCTGCCGGTGGCCATCGGGGTACAGTTCGTCTATCTCGGTCAGAGTGCCGACTCGGTGATCGCCCTGGCCAAACAGATGAAAAATATGGGCGTCAGCTATTTTGCCGTCAAGCAGTTCAACCGCCACCCGAACAATCCCTTCGAGGTGGAAACCCCGCCCCCGATCGAGGAGCTGCTCACCATTCAAGAGCTCAACGACGACCATTTCCACGCCACGGTCCGCCTCGGGGCCCTGGAATGGCAAACCCCCAGAGAGTACAAACGCTGTCAGGCGTTGCCCTTTTTCGCCGAAATCGTGGCCAATGGGGATGTTTACGCCTGTGGTCCCCATTTGGGCAATCCGGCGTTCTGTTACGGCAACATTCACCAATCCTCCTTCGCCACCTTGTGGAGCGCGGCCAATCGCAGTCAGGTGGAACGGCATGTCTGCTCCATCGGAGATCTGGATACGATTTGCATGCCCAACTGTCGATTGCACGAGGTCAACCGTTTCTTGTGGAAGCTCTCCAATCCGCCGGAGCACCCCGAGTTGCTGCCCCCACACTATTGAAAAAAAAGAGGGGGTCTGGGGGATTCATCCCCCAGGGTTTTGA
>JADGBU010000353.1 GCA_015231295.1 Magnetococcales bacterium
CCCGGAAGCCATCCTGGAAATGGATCGCATGGGCACCCCCTTCTCCCGCATCGAGGGCGGATTGATCGCGCAACGGGCCTTTGGCGGCGCGAGCTTCAACCGGACCTGCTACGCCGCCGACCGCACCGGACAGGTGCTGCTCCACACCCTGTGGGAACAACTGGTCAAGGCGCAGGTCAAGGTCTACGAAGAGTGCAGCGTGATGCGACTGGTCACGGACCGGGAAGGGTGCATCGCCGGCGTGGTGGCCTACGACATCAAAAGCGGCGCCCTCTTTCCCCTGCGGGCCAAGGCGGTGCTGATGGCCACCGGCGGTTATGGCCGGGTGTTTCTCTCCAATACCAACGCCACCACCAATACCGGCGACGGCATGGCCCTGGCCCTGCGGGCCGGCGCCCCCCTGGCGGATATGGAGTTCGTTCAGTTTCATCCCACCGGTCTGCGCACCTCCGGCGTTCTGGTGACGGAAGGGGCGCGCGGCGAAGGGGGCTATCTGATCAACGCCCTGGGGGAACGGTTCATGAGCCGCTACGCCCCCAACAAGCTGGAACTGGCCTCGCGCGATGTGGTTTCCCGCGCCGAACAGACCGAAATCATCGAAGGTCGGGGCACCAACGGCGCGATCTTCCTCGATCTGCGCCACCTGGGCGCGGACAAAATTCTCGATCGCCTGCCGCAAATCCGTCAACTCTCCCTCGATCTCGAAGGGGTGGACGCCATCCACGCCCCGATTCCGGTACGCCCCACCGCCCACTACTCCATGGGCGGCATCCGCACCGACAAGTTCGGAGCCTCCCCCCTGCGCGGACTCTTCGCCGCCGGAGAGGCGGCCTGCGTCTCGGTACACGGGGCCAATCGCCTGGGAGGCAACTCCCTGCTCGACACCATCGTCTTCGGCAAGATCACCGGTCGCCACTGCGCCCAGTTCGTCCGCTCGGAAAAACTCCGCGACTTTCCGGCCTCGGCGGTCCCGGAGGTCAAGGCCATGATCGACGCCCTCAAATCCCGCACCGATCAGGGCGTGCGCCCCATCGCCCTGCATCACCGCATGGCGGAAGGGATGAATCTCCATTGCGGCGTGTTCCGCACCCTCGAAGGGATGCAGGCCGGCGTGGACTCCCTGCCCGGACTCCGGGAGGATTACCGGAAAATCCATCTCGACGACCACTCGGACGATTTCAACATCGATCTGCTGCGGGCCGTGGAGTTGGGTCATCTGATCGATCTGGCGGAGTGCATCCTGCGCGGTGCCCTGGCCCGCGAAGAGTCCCGAGGGGCCCACTCCCGCACCGACTTTCCCAACCGGGATGACGAAACCTGGCGCAAACACACCCTGAGCCATTGGAATCCCGATCAGGGACGGGTCGTGCTCTCCCATGAAGCGGTCCGCACCGTGGGCAAGGCCGAATATGCCCCCAAAGTCCGCACCTACTGATTCCACGAGACGAAAGATGACCGAAAACCATTACACCTTTCGCATTCAGCGCAATCGCAAGGGGCCGGACGGTCGCATCACCAGCCGCTGGATGGAGTATCCGCTCCAGGCCACCCCGACCACCACCATTCTCACGCTGCTCGAAGAGATCAAGGGGCATCAGGATGGCTCCCTGACCTTCCGGCAATCGTGCCGTTCGGCGATTTGCGGCTCCTGCGCCATGAAGATCGGCGGTCGCACCCGACTGGCCTGCAAAACCCATGTCGCCGCCGTGGCCGACTCAAACGGCGTGGTGGAGATCGCACCCCAGGCCAATCAGCCGATCCTGAAGGATCTGGCCATCGACATCGGACCCTTTTTCAAGCGCATCCAGCAGATTCATCCCTATCTCGAAGCCGGTCCCGATACCGATTCGGTGCTGGAGCAGTCCGCCTACGATCAGGTCAACCACGTCACCCAGTGCATTCTGTGCGGCAGTTGCTATTCGGATTGCGTCATGGCCGAGGTGAGTCCGGAGTTCATCGGACCGGCGGCTCTGGCCAAGGCGTTCCGGTTCGTCTCCGATCC
>JADGBU010000067.1 GCA_015231295.1 Magnetococcales bacterium
TGAGCCGGGATGCGCTCGACATGCTCAACGCCCGTCAGCAGGAGTTGGTGCGGGATGCGGCCCGCGAGGCGGCCTGGTGGGGACGTGACGAGGTGCGGCGGCGTGAGGGGGAGATCCTCGACGGGTTGCGCGCGGCGGGGGTGACGGTCCATGAATTTTCCGCCGAGGCCCGGGAGCGGTTCCGGAGTGCCTTGGCCCATATACCCCGCAAGTTCGAGGAGCGGATCGGCCCGGATGTGATGGCCAAGCTCTCCGAATGGCTCGATCTCCGGGGGCGGGATCAGAGCGACCGGCAGGAGATTCTCATCGGTCTGGACGCCCAGTGGTCCGGAGAGAGCGCGCTGGTGGGGCTGGAGCTCAAACGGGGGGTGACGCTCGCGATCGAAGGGATCAACGCGCAAGGCGGGGTGTTGGGACGCAAGTTGCGGCTGGTGGCGCGGGACAATCACGGCCTGGCGACGCGGGGCGTGGACAATCTGAAATTTTTTGCCGGACTGGATGATCTGGTGGCAGTGATCGGAGGCCAGAAGAGTTCGGTGATGGCCGCCGAGGTGGAGGCGGTTCACGATCTGGCGCTGCCCTTTCTGCTCCCCTGGTCGGCGGCGTGGCATCTGACCGAAAATGGCTATGCGCCCAATCAGGTTTTCCGGCTCAGTCTCAACGATCGCTGGACCGCCCCTTTTCTGGCCGAGGCGGCTTTGACGCGCGGGGCGCGCATCGCCCTGGTCCTGGAAAACTCCCGATGGGGGCACGAATTCGAGCGGATCATTTTGCGTCATCTGAATGGTCGGGATGTCCGACCGGTGGCGGTGCTCTGGGTGGACAACGGTTCTCGCGGGAGTTCGGCCCTGTTGAGTGCCCGTCTCGCCGAGGTGGGGGTGGATGTGGTGATCCTGGTGGATACCCCGGACGAGAGCATTCCCTTGTTGCTGGAGCTCTCCCGGAGTCTGCCCACGGTGGGGGTGGTTTCTCACTGGGGTCTGCTCGGGGCCCGGTTGACTCCGGCCCAGTTGCTGGCCTTGAGTACCATGGATCTGGTGTTTCCCCAGACCTTTTTCCCCGCCGTGGACAAGCGGAGCGGAGAGAGTTTGCGTCAGAGGATGCAGCAACTCCTGAGCCTGGAAGAGGGGGAGACTCCGGTGTCGATGGGCAGCGGATTCGTGCAGGCGTATGATCTGGTGCGGATGCTGGCCGGCGCGATCACTTTGGCGGGCTCCCTGGAACGGGGAGCGATCCGGGATGCGCTGGAGCGTCTGCCGCGCCATGACGGGGTGATCAAACATCACCGTCCGCCGTTCGATGCGCAGCGGCACGATGCGTTGGGCATCGAGGATTATCGTCTGGGCCGGTTGGCGGCGGATGGTCAGATCGTTCCGGTGGAGCCGGTGAGATGAACAGGGAATCGAGCTCCGTGCCCCGTCGTGGTCAACTGAGGCGGCGTTACATTCTGCAATTCTCTTCGTTTGTCGGGGCGGCTCTGGTGCTGGTGCTCGGGCTGTTGCAGGCGGATATGATCCACTCGTTGCGGGAGCAGTCGGTGTCGGGACTGCGCGCGCGCGGACAGGAGTTGTTCGAACGGGTGGAGACTCGCATCGGCTTTCTGCGGCAGAATCTGGATCTGTTCGCGCGCAATCCGTTGCTGATCAATGCCCTGGTGGAAGGGTTGGCGAGCGATCCCCATCTGCCGCAACTGGCGCGGAATTTTTCCAGCGGTCGTCATATCGCCGCCTTCGCGCTGATCCATTTCGATGGCACGCCGCTGTTCGTCGATCGGGAGGAGGGGCTCGATCTGCGGGACTCTCCGGCGTTGCGCAACGCTTTGTCGTTCAGCAGACCGGCTCCGGTGATCGATCCCACCGGCAAGTATCTGATTCTGATCCATACCCTGGTGCTGCATCATTCGATTCAGGGCGCGATGGTGGTGTATGTCGATCTGGCGGGTCTTTTTTCCGAGATCGTCTCCGGCGAGAAGGTCATTCAGCACACCCTGCTGCTCGGCGAGCGGATTTTGTTTCAGACCCGGGTCCGGGAATCCGGCGAGGCCATCGAGTTGATCATGTCGCCGCCGCCTGGCTCTTCGGTCTTGTCCCGACTGGGCTTGCGGCAGCGTCTGACCGTGGACAAGGCGGCGATTCGGGCTCCGATCTACGAGAGCATCACCAATGCGACGCTGCTCGGTCTGGCGATCGTGATCGTATCGATGTTGCTGGCGTTCCGGTTGGGGGCCAAGGCGGCGGAACCGATTCTGATGTTGTGCGACCGGGTACGTCGGGCCACGGAAGATGGCACCTCGGCGATCACGCCGGTGGGCACCGGAGATGAACTGGAGGAGCTGGCCACCCTGTTCGAGGAGCGCACCCGCGCCTTGTGGGCGATTCGCAAGGAGCTGGAAAACCGGGTGATGGAACGGACCCGGGTGCTGGCGCAGCTCAACGTGGAGCTGGAACGGGAGGTGGATGAACGGACCCGGGTCGAGGCCGAAACCCGGCGTCATCTGGAACTGCTCGATCAGGCGCAGCGGATCGCCCATCTGGGCAGTTGGGAGTGGGATCTGGTGGCGGGAACGGTTCAGTGGTCCACGGAGCTGTTCCGGATTCTGGGTCTGCGACCCCATGCGCTGCTGCCGAGTCACAAACGGTTTTTGGCCTCGGTGCATATCGATGACCGCCATCTGGTCAACGAGGCCTTGGAAGGTGCCCTGCGGGAGAACGCCTGGGAGTTCGAGCTGGAGTTTCGTGTGGTGGGTCCGCATGGGCACATTCGTCACGCCCAGTGCAATGGCCGCATCGATCGGGACCATCGCGGCGAGCCGATCCGGGTGACGGGGACGCTGCTCGACATCACGCAACGCAAGATTCTCGAAGGGGAGTTGCGGACCGCCAAGGAGCAGGCGGAAGAGGCCAGCCGGATCAAGGGCGAGTTTCTGGCCAATATGAGTCATGAAATCCGCACGCCGATGAATGCCATCATCGGTTTCAGTCATCTCTGTCTGCGGACCGCGTTGACCAATCGGCAACGGGATTATCTGCAAAAGCTCTACATCAGTGCGAATGGGATGCTGCGCATGATCAACGATATTCTCGATTTTTCCCGCATCGAGGCGGGCGGTCTGGAGATTGAGCGGATCGAGTTCGATCTGGAAGAGGTGCTGACCAGCCTGGAATCCCTGATGACCGTCAAGGCTCAGGAGAAATCGTTGCAGTTTCATGTGGAATCGATGCGGCGTTTTTCGTTTCCCCTGATCGGGGATCCGCTGAGATTGCGACAGGTGCTGCTCAACCTGACCAACAACGCCATCAAGTTCACCGATCACGGCGAGGTGGCGGTGGTGGTCGATCTGGTCGAGGAGAGCGGAAGCGAGGTGGTATTGCGCTTCATCATCCGGGATACCGGCATCGGCATGACCCCGGAACAGCTCTCGGGTCTGTTTCAGAAATTTTATCAGGGGGATGGCAGTTCCACCCGGAAATATGGTGGAACCGGCCTGGGACTTGCAATCTCTAAGAGTCTGGTATCGATGATGGGGGGGGGCATCGAGGTGGAGAGCGCGCCGGGCAGCGGCAGTCAATTCCGGTTCACGGTTCGTTGCGGCAAGTCGATCGGATTGGATGCCGCCGAGGCCGGATCCGCGCTTCCGGAGCGGTTGTCGGGGGTCGCGTCGGGCTTGCCGGTCGAGGAGAGCGAACTCAAAACCCCGCTGCCCACCTTGCCGGGGATCAACACGCGGGTCGGTCTGCGGGGCATGGGCGGGGATGTCACCCTCTATCGTCGGGTGATGAACAAATTCGTGGTCAATCAGACCGACTCCTGCCGCCTGATGAGCGATCTGCTGGAAGCCAAGGAGTGGGGTGAACTGGAACGGGTGGCGCATACGCTCAAGGGGGGGGCGGCCACCATCGGTGCCGTGGATCTGAGCGTGGCCGCCATGAAGGTGGAACATGGAGCCAGGGAACGGATCGGTCGCAAGGCGTTGCGCGTGTTGATCGTCGAGGCGGCGCGACAACTGGAAGCGGTGCTTCTGACCATCGGTGCGGCCTTTCCGGAACCGTGCGGCTCTTTTCCGGTCGCCACGGTGGCGGTCAATCCGGATGGATTGTTGCATCTGTTCGATCAGGCGGCGCGTCTGCTGCGCAACTTCGACGTGCGCGCCGAGGAGTCGGTCCGGGCGATGGAGCCCTGGGCCTCGGACAAGGAGAGTCATGACAGGTGGCATTTGATGATCAAGTATCTTGAAGTGTACGAGTATGAACGGTGTCTCGATGTGTTGATTCAATGGGCGACGCGCATGGGCGTCGTTCTGGAGCCGTGACATGGATCAAAACCAATCCCCTGGTGTTCACCCGGAGTCCGGCGGCGCGGTTCGCAAGAGCATCGTGCTGCTGGTGGACGATCAGCCGGAAAACATCGATATCATCCGCAGCGCGCTCGACGACCATTTCCAGATTCTGGTCGCCACCCACGGCGTGAAGGCGTTGCAGGTGGTGCGGCGGGTGGTGCCGGATATCATTCTGCTCGACATCATGATGCCGGTGATGGATGGCTACGAAACCTGCAGGCGACTCAAGGAGGATCCCTTGAGCGTGGCGATTCCGGTCATCTTCCTGACCGCCAAGACCGAGTTCGAAGACGAGGCCATGGGCTTGGCCCTGGGCGCGATCGATTACATTCGCAAGCCTTCCAGTCCTCAGATCATTCTGGCTCGGGTCAAGAACATCGAGCATCTGTTGTTGGCCCGTCGGGCGTTGGAACAGAAAAATCTCGCTCTGGATTCGGCCCGTTGCAACGCGGAACAGGCGTTGGAAAAACTGGCCCAGAACGAACGGGAGCTGCATGCGGCCATGCAGGCGGCGGAACGGGCCAATATGGCCAAGAGTGAATTTCTGGCGATGATGAGCCATGAAATCCGCACGCCTCTGAATGGCATTCTGGGCATGGCCGAACTGCTGACCGATCTGGAACTGGCCGAAGAGTACCGGCTTTATGTGGATACCATCCGCCGGTCCGGCGAAAATTTGTTGGTGATTATTAACGATATTCTCGATTTTTCCAAGATCGAGGCCGGACGGCTGGAGATGGAGAGCATCCCGTTCGATTTGTGGGGGTTGCTCGACGAGTTGAATGTGCTGTTTGGTCAGGTGGCGGCCAACAAGGAGATCGGATTCAAGGTGGAGCATAGTGGTCTGCTGCCCCGGGATCTGATCGGTGATCCGGTGCGGGTGCGGCAGATTCTGACCAATCTGCTTTCCAACGCCCTCAAGTTCACCGAAGCGGGCAGCGTGCTGTTGGCGGTCGAGCCGCTGCGGGTTTCGTCGGAACAGGCGATGATCTCCTTTGTGGTGCGGGATACCGGCATCGGGATCAGTCACGACAATTTTTCCCGTCTGTTCGACGCCTTCGCCCAGGTGGACAACTCCACCACGCGCAAATTTGGCGGCACCGGTCTGGGTTTGAGCATCACCAACCGGCTGGTCGGCCTGATGGCGGGAGAAATCTCGGTGGAGAGCACCCTGGGCGTGGGCAGCACCTTCCGGGTGGAAATTCCGTTCAAGATGGCGCGGGTGTTGTTGTCGGATCCGGAGCGGAGCGGAGCGACGCCCGTGCGTCCGGTGGAGATTCCGGGGGATCTCTCCCTGTTGCTGGTCGAGGATGATCCGATCAATCTGGCGGTGATCAAGGGCATGTTGCGTCCTTTCCGCATGCGGATCGAGGTGGCGGCCAATGGCCGGATCGCGCTGGATCGTTTGTCCCGGCAGAGTTTCGATTTGATCCTGATGGACTGCCTGATGCCCGAGATGGATGGTTATGCCGCCTGCCGGGAGTTCCGCAAGCGGGAACGGGTTTCGGGGGGCAGACGGACCCCGGTGATCGCTTTGACCGCCAACGCCATGCAGGGGGATCGGGAACGGTGTCTGGACGCGGGCATGGATGATTATCTCAGCAAGCCGTTCAAGCGCGGCGCGCTGGTCGGGATGTTGTCGCGCTGGTTGTCCGGCGGTGCCGTCGCGGTCTCTATGGCGAACTCTGCCCGGACGGGTGAGTCGGAAGAGTTGGAACCAATCGACCGGGAAAAGATCCAAGAGTTGCAGGAGGATCTGGGAGTGGATTTTCCCAAGGTGTTGAGAACCTTTCAATCCGGATTGGCGGATCGCATGGCGCGGATTCGTGCCGCCGTGGCGGCGCGGGAGCCCAACGCCTTGCGCCTGGAGATTCACTCCCTGAAAAGTTTGAGTGCCCAGTTTGGGCTCAGGCGGATGCGCGTGCTGGTGGTGGAACTCGATGCCAAGGCCCGTGAGGGTCAGTTGGATGTGGACTCCCCCAAGATCGAGCGTCTTTTGGATGAAATTCAGGTGGCTGACAGAGCCTTGATGGCCTGTCTTTAGACAGTTTGGAGTGCAGTCATGGCAGTCTACGACGTGGCCCGGGAGTTGGGAAAACACTATCGGCCCGGAGAGATCATTTTTCGCCAGGGAGATCCCTCGGACAAGTTTTACATGTTGCGCAAGGGTCGGGTGCTGTTGACCCGTGAAACCTCGGCGGGACAATCGATGCGGGTCGAGATCGGCGACGGAGAAATTTTCGGCATCGCTTCGGCCTTCACCGTCAATCACGAACGGTTCGCCACCGCCACCGCCCTGGAAGAGTCCTATATCCTCGGGATCGATGAGAAAATGTTCATCTCCCGCATGCATCAGGATCCCTCCATCGCCTTTCGGCTGATTCGTCACTTGTCCCAACGTCTGTTCGATCTGGAACATGGGGCCAAGCCGGCTCTCGGGGGCAAGGGCAAAAAGGGAATGCGCCTGGTCGGCAAGGGGGGAGAAAAGGGAGTCAAGAACGCGGCCAGAGTGGACAATCCCTGTCGTCGCCTGCCGAATGTCCATGATTTCAGCGTCTGTTATCATTTTCTGATCGTCGAGGATGAGCAGGAGTTTTTCTCGGTGATTCAGGGATGGCTGGCCAATTCGGTGGAAAATCCCGACGATCCGATGCGGATTCCCATCTACAAGCTGACCCATGCCACCACCTTTGAGGAGGCCGAGGCCCTGCTGAGTCAGGACAAGTTCGATCTGATTCTGTTGGATCTGAATCTCTCGGACAGTCAGGGCTATGAGGAGACTTTCGTGCGCATGCAGGCCCGTGCCTTCGATACGCCGATCATCGTCTTCACCGGCATGGATGACGATCAGCAGGCGATTCAGGCGGTGGAAGACGGGGCGCAGGATTATCTGTTCAAGGGACAGGTCAACCGGCGCACCCTGGTGCGGGCGATCCGGCATGCCTTGTCCCGTCACAAGACCCAGAAGGCCGCCCTGGATGAGCTGGAAAAAAATCCGGAAGAGAATGGCCATAAATATGCCGTGATGCTGCGCGATTGGTTGAATCGTTGCATCGTGCCCAATCATGAGCATGGAAAATTGTAGACCGGTTTCTGATTGCCCCGCTCTCCACGCCCGGAGAGCGGGTTTTTTTTGTGGATCTCTCCATCCCCTTCCATCGGGCAGAGCCGTGCCAGTCGTCAGGCGCGGGGTTCCGGGCAATCATGAGCAGGCCTAAAAATAAACCGGTTCATATATCGTGCGAAAACAGTCGCCAACGGGGCGCCGGCACTCTGCTGGCCTGGTTGCTGTTGGGGGTCTGCGTGATTTTCGGGGTCGCGTTGGCGGTTGGCGGGGCCGGGGGGGGGGTGTCGGCTTTGTGGGCGTTGCTCGACGGAGGCGGGGATCCGCTTTTGGGGCGGGTGATCGTGGAGTTGCGTTTGCCGCGTGTGGCCGGTGCCATGGCGGTGGGGGCGTTGCTGGCGGTGTCCGGGGTGCTGATGCAGACCCTGTTGCGCAATCCTCTGGCCGATCCCTATGTGCTCGGACTCTCCGGGGGAGCCTCCTGCGGGGCGATTCTGGCGTTGGCCGCCGGGGCCTCCGGCATCTGGGTCGATGGCGGAGCGTGGCTCGGGGCGTTGGCCACCATGCTGGTGGTGTTCGGATTGGCCGGAGGGCCGGGAGGATGGGAACGGGGGGCGCGTCTGCTGTTGACCGGGGTGGTGGTGGCCTCCGGATGGGGGGCGGCGGTGAGTTTTCTGTTGTATCTGATGCCCGATGAACGATTGCGGGGGGCTTTGTTCTGGCTGATGGGGGATGTGAGCCGGGGAACGGATCCGCGCTTGGCACTGGGAGTGCTGGCGTTGGTGGTGGGATTGGTCTGGCCCTTCTCCCGCGCCCTGAATCTGCTGGCCGGTGGGCCGGATCGGGCGGCGGCCCTGGGGGTGGCCGTGACTCCGTTGCGGGTGATGCTCTATCTGCTTTCGTCGCTGGCGGCGGCCTCGGCGGTGGCCACGGCGGGGAGCATCGGTTTTGTCGGGCTGGTGACGCCTCATCTGCTGAGACTGGCCGGGTGTGGGGATCATCGGGTTTTGCTGCCCGCGTCGGCCTTGCTCGGCGGGGGCTTGCTGACTCTGGCCGATCTGCTGGCCAGAACGGTGATCGCGCCCCGTCAGATGCCTGCGGGCATCCTGACCGCTCTGTTGGGCGCGCCGCTGTTTTTGTGGCTGTTGCGTCGGAGTGGACGGTGACGCCGCCTCTGCTGACCCTGGAAGGGGTCGAGTTGGGCGTCGGGGGGCGTCGTTTTTGCGAGAATCTGCACTGGTCGGTGTCGCCGGGGGAGTGTTGGGGGGTTCTCGGGCCCAACGGCGCCGGAAAATCCACCCTGCTGCACGCTCTGGCCGGGCTGCGTCCGGTCGAGGCGGGCACGATTCGCCTGCAGGGCACGCCGATTGAGACCCTTTCCCGTCGCGCCGTGGCCCGGAGCGTGGGTATTTTGTTTCAGGATCAGGAGTATCCGTTTCCCGCCACGGTGCTGGAAACCGTGCGGGCGGGTCGTTATCCCCATCGTCCCTTCTGGTCCGGGGAGTCGGCGGAAGATCAGCGGCTGGCCCTGACGGCGTTGTGGGAAACCGGTCTGGAGGGCTTCGACGCCCGCCGGGTGGAGAGCCTCTCCGGCGGCGAGCGCAGACGTATGGAGGCCGCCACCCTGCTGGTACAATCCCCTCGCGTGTGGCTGCTCGACGAACCCACCAATCACCTCGACCTCGGACATCAGATCGCCTTGCTGGAGTTGCTGCTGCGGAAGAGTCGCGGGCAGCAGGGTGCGATGATTCTGGTGGTTCACGATATCAATCTGGCGGCGCGTTTTTGTGATCGTTTTTTGTTTTTGTTCGGCTCCGGGGAGAGTTGTCAGGGGACGGGAGAGGAGATGCTTCAGGAGGCGTTGCTCACCCGATTGTTTCGGCATCCCATGCGCGCCGCGCATTTTGGCGAGGCCCGTTGCTGGATGCCGCTCTGAGATCGGCTTGCGCGCGGGTTTGTTGCATGCATGAAATGGCATGTTTCATTCATGCAACAAGATGGCGGCTTCCGATCCCGATTCAACCAAGGCGGTATCCAAAGTATCCCGTTGGCGGTATTATTGCATCCTGATCGGCAGACCCCCTTGAACCCGGACGGATGACGCGCATGCGGTTTTTTCACTCTCTGAGCCATGGCATACTGATCGGATTGTTGATCTTCGGCACCTTGTTGATCACGGTGTCGTTTTTTCTTTCGCGAGAAACCAGCCGCATTCATCAACAGGCCATGAACGATCATGGTTTCCTGAGCCTGCTGAGTACAGTGCTGGAGGTGCGCCGCTATGAGAAAAGTTATTTCATCTATCACGAAAAGAGCGCGTTCGAGAGTGCCCTGAGCTATCTGGATCAGACCGATCGCCAGTTGCGGGAGCAGCGGGGCGCGATTTTGTCCCGTCCCGGTGGGGAGAACACTCTGGCGCGGATGATCCAGTTGTCGGTGGAGTATCGGGAAGCCTTTTTGCGTTATCCCTTGCTTCTTGAACAGGATCCCAAGGCGACGCAGGCGTTGGAGATTTCGTTGCATCAGAAGGGGAAACAGTTGATCGGTCTGGCCGAGCAGTTGGCCGCCGATACCGAAGATAATCTGGTGGCGATTCTTCAGGATATTCAACGCTCCATTATTTTGTTCAATATTGTTTTCATTGGATTGTCGATTGTTCTGGGGATTTTTTTCTGGCGACGGGCGGTCACGCCGTTGCGGGATTTGCAAGAAGGGCTTTCCGGGATTCTCGAAGGGCGTCTGGAGCAGATCGATGCCCCCTGTCGGGATCAGGAGATCGTCACCTTGACCCGGATGCTCAATCTGACCCTGAAAAACTCCGGTCACAATCGGGATGAGCGGTCTCGACAGGGGCAGTTTGTCTTTTCGGACGTGGTGTTGTCCCGGCTGGTGAAAACTCTGGAGCGACCCATGGCCAACATTTCCACCACCTGTCAGATTCTCCTGGAAGACGAGAGGATCGACACCGGAGTGGCCAACGATCTGCTGTTGCGTATTCAGCAACAGGCGGAGCAGGGCAGTCGGTTGTTGACCGCCATCCAGGAGTACGCCAACGCCCAGGAAGAGCCCAACACCGTGATTTCCGTCGCGCAACTGTTGGATCGGGTGGTGACCTCTTTGCAGTCGGAGTCGCAATCCTGTCCGACCCAGGTGGAGGTCGCCTCGGATCTGATGGTGGTTGGCAACTTCGCCTCACTGGAACAGGGCTTGAATGATTGGATCGTTCAATCGTTGGCGGTAGCGTCCGATCCAGGCTCTTTTTGTCTGCGGGCGCGACGCCTGTCGGAAAACGAGATGCGGACCACGCTGGAGCGATCCCTGTTGCGTCCGTTGGTGTGGCTGCCATCCGAGTGTCACGAGGTGGTGGAGCTTTCTCTGCCCTGGGAGGGTGAAATTCCCGCCATTCAGGAGCAGGGGCTTCAGGATGTCTCTTGGTTGTGTCTTCCGGAAGATATGAGTAATCCAGGCATCTGTCTTCTGCCCGGAATCATTCGGCGGCATGGCGGCGCGATGCTGGTGGAGGCTCTGGCCGATGGTCGGGCGCGCTTCGCACTCTGGTTGCCGATGTCCGGAGAGCGCAAGGAGACAGCCGATTCCCTGGTCAGGGATTCTTGAATACGATGTCTGAACCGGTTCGCGTTTTCCTGGTGGATCGCGACAAGGTGGCCTTGCAGAACCTGGAGCATATTCTGCGCAAGGAAGGATGTGTCGTCACCACGGCCCCCGGCGGCATGGCGGCTTTGAAGTATCTGGAAGCCCAACCTGTCGGCGCGCTTTTGTTTGAGGTAATTCTCGCCGACCTCGGCCTCGACCCCATGGACGAGAGCCATTTTTTGCATCGTTGTCTCCGGTTGCAACCCGCCTCTGCCCTGATTCTCATTTCCGACAAGATTTCCGTCAGTTCGGTGGTCGATGCGATTCGCCAGGGGGCGTTTCATTATCTGATCAAGCCGATCCGGCCCCAGGAGTTGCGTCAGGCGGTTTTGCGGGCTGCGGAAAGCAGTCGTCAGCAACAGGCCAGTCGGGGCGGGGGGGCGGCTCCTTTGGTGCGCGGCGTGAAGGCCCCGCTGATTACCCGCGATCCCACCATGTTGAGCCTGCTGGAACAGGCGGCCAAAATTTCCGGATTGGATCTGCCGGTGCTGATCACCGGAGAGACCGGAACCGGCAAGGAAATTTTGGCCCGTTTTGTCCACGATGTCAGTCTGAGGGCCGAAAAACCATTCGTGGCGGTCAATTGCGGTGCGTTTCAGGAAGAGTTGCTGGCCAACGAGCTGTTCGGACATGCCCGCGAAGCCTTTACCGGCGCGGTGCGCGATCGCAAAGGTTTGCTGGATGCGGCTCAGGGGGGAACCCTGTTCCTGGACGAGATTACGGAAATGTCGTTATCCATGCAGGTCAAACTGTTGCGTGTGATTCAGGAGAAGGAGTTGCTGCGTCTGGGCATGTCCAGGCCGGTTTCCATCGATGTGCGGTTCGTGGCCGCCTCCAATCGGGATATCCGGAAGGAGGTGGAGGCGGGACGGTTTCGTCGGGATTTGTATTATCGTTTGAATGTGGTGGATTTTTATCTGCCTCCCCTGGCGGCGCGTCAGGGGGATATTCCTTTGTTGGTCCGGCATTTCATCGAAAAACACGCCAAGTCCCTGAATCGGCCCGTGACCGGCATCTCCTCTCAGGCTCTGGAAATGTTCAGTGCGCATCATTATCCCGGCAACGTGCGGGAGTTGGAAAATATCGTGTTGCGCGCCGTAGCGTTCGCCACCGGAACCGAGGTGGGAGTCGAGCAGTTGCCGGAGGGGTGGACGAATCGGGATCCGGCCTCTCTGTTTCAGCCGGATGAGAACAAGCGATATCTCTCTTTGGAAGAGATGACTCAGCGTTATATAACGTGGATTTGTCTCGAAACCAAAGGCAACCAGGGGCAGGCTGCGAAAATTCTCGGCATGGATCGTGTCTCCCTCTGGAGACGATTGAAGAAAATGCAGGCGGGTGTGGTTGATGGTTCCTCCTCCTGACCGTCGCATGATCCCCCAATCCATTGAGAAAAAAGAGAGGGTCTGGGGGATTCATCCCCCAGGGTTTTGATTTTCTGTCTGAAGTGAACGTCCCACCCTGGATCCCAATGGCATCACGCGGCTCCAATCCTGTTGCGTGCATGCAACAAACCCGCCCGATTTCCGGGAAACATCCCAATCAATCATCTGATTTTAAAGTATTAAACCTGATGGCTTGACGATTGCTCCCTGTTACGCTCAGGACGGGAGCGGCACAGGTCTGAATCGTTGAGAGCAAAGGGTGAGGCATGAATTATTCGCAAATGAAGGTGTTGATCACCGGCGGTCTGGGTTTGATCGGATCCAATCTGGCCCATCGTTTGGTGGAACTGGGTGCGCGGGTAACGCTGCTGGATGGATTGCTTCCCGGCCATGGGGGGAATCTGTGGAACATCCGTGCCATCAAACCGGCGTTGACCCTCCACCTGGGGGATATGCGCGATCAGGCGACTCTGGAGACCTGTATTCCCGGTCAGGATCTGGTGTTCAATCTGGCGGGTCAGGGGGGGCATCTGGATTCGATGCTCGATCCGCTCACCGATCTGGAACTCAATGTCCGGGCGCATCTGGAGTTGCTGGAAAGCTGTCGTCGCCTCAATCCGGCGGTGCGATTGGTCTTTTCCAGCACCCGTCAGGTTCACGGCATCCCCCGTTATCTCCCCCTGAACGAATCGCATCCGATTCAACCCATCGACATCAACGGCATTCACAAGGCCACCGGTGAATATTATCACCGGCTGTATCACTCGGCCTATGGTATGCCGGTAACGATTCTGCGCCTCACCAATACCTATGGAGCCGGAATGCGTATCGTCGATGCCCGACAATCTTTTCTGGGCTATTGGGTGCGCCTGCTGCTCGAAGGCAAACCGTTGCCCATTTTTGGGGATGGGCGTCAGGTGCGGGATTTCAATCATGTCGATGACTGCGTGGAGGCCCTGTTGCGGGCCGGATCCAATCCGCTGGCCATCGGCAAGATTTATCTGCTGGGGGGGTGTGAGGTGGTTTCGTTGCTCGATCTGGCCAGCAGCATGGCGCGACTGGTTCCGGGAGGCGGGTATGCCCTGGTGCCGTTCCCGGTCGAAAATAAAAAGATTGATATCGGAAGCTGTTGCAATGATTTCGGAAATATAAAAAGTGATCTGGATTGGGAGCCCTGTATCACTCTGGCCAACGGATTGAGGCGGACGGTGGACTATTATGCGGAGCATTTTGCTCATTACGTTTCGGTGTGAGCGGAATGGATGGTCGAAATGATGCCCTTGTGGAGTGAAGAGATGTCCTGGATTCCCATGAACGACCTGACCCGTGAACCCGAACCCTTGCGACGGGCCATGACCGAGGCGGTGGAACGGGTCATCTCCTCGGGAAGTTATGTGCTGGATCGCGAGGTGGAACGGTTCGAGCGGAGTTGGGCGGAGCGGTGCGGGGTTCGTTTTGGGGTCGGGGTGGGCAATGGCATGGATGCCCTCGAAATTGCGTTGCAGGCGTTGGGCATCGGTCCGGGAGATGAGGTGATCGTCCCGGCGATGACCGCGTTTGCCTCGGTTTTGGCGGTGATTCGCGCCGGAGCCACCCCGGTGCTGGCGGACATCGACGAGGAGACGGCGTTGCTCTCTCTGGAGAGCGTTCGGCGTGTGATCTCCGGTCGCAGTCGCGCCTTGATGGTGGTGCATCTTTATGGTCGTCTGGAACGGATGAATGCCTGGGTCTCCTTTTGTCACGATCATGGTTTGGTGTTGATCGAGGATTGTGCCCAGGCCCATCTGGCGAGCCGGAATGGTGCCGTGGCGGGTTCGTTTGGTCGGGTCGGGGCGTTCAGTTTTTATCCCACCAAGAATCTCGGGGCGCTCGGGGATGCGGGGATGCTGATCACCGATGACGAAACCATTGCCCGCAAAGCCCGACAATGGCGTGATTATGGTCGCAGCGTTTCCGGGGGATCGGGATTGCATCTCGTGGCGGGCTTGAACAGTCGTCTGGATGAGTTGCAGGCCGCATTGCTCTCCGCGCGTCTCCCCTGGCTGGAAGGTTTCAACGCCGCCAGAAGGGCCATCGCCATGCTTTACGCGCAGGGGATTCATCATCCAGGGGTGCGGCTTCCTCCCATGCCCGAAGAGTCCGATTCCCATGTGCATCATCTGTTTGTGGTGAACTCTCCGCAACGGGATGCGTTGCAGACCCATCTGAATCACTGCGGCGTGAAAACCGGTTCACATTATCCTTTGCCGGTTCATTGGCATCCGGCCTGTGGGAATCCGCCCCGGGATCCCCTCGGACTCCGACGCGCGGAGCGGCATGCGGAAAGTTGTTTGTCGCTGCCCTGTCACCCTTTCCTGGAGGGATACGAGGTGGAAAGGGTGGTGGATTCTATAAACCGGTTCATCTTTACGCGAGGGGCGACCCCATGATCCCGCGTTGTGGCGGACAGCTTGGAGGGTGGCATGCGAGTCAGGTTTTTGGGGTTCCATCGACTCTTTCCGGGCCGGATTGGTGGCAGATCGCCTTGGCGTGTCATCTGCAGGGTGCGTTGAGTCAGGCGGAAGCCTGTTATCGGCTGATCGATGAAAATGAACCGGAATATGTGATGGCTTTGGGCAATCTCGCGGTGATCTGCAATGCCCGGATGCGCTGGAGCGAGTCGGAAAGCCTGTGCCGATTGGCGTTGACGCGGCGTCCCGATTTCATCGGGGCTTATGTCAATCTGGCCAACGCGCTGTTGGGGATGGGACGGTTGCCGGAAGCGGCGGAGAGTTGTCGTCAGGCCTTGAGTCTGGATCCGGCCTTTTTGCAGGCGTTGATTACGTTGGGCAATGTCCTGACCGCTCTGGGAGAGTGGGATGAGGCGGAATCGCTCTATCGTCAGGCGTTGAGGCAGGTTCCGGACTCTTTTGAAGCACTGATGAGTTTGGGCAATCTGTTGGCTCAATCGGGCCGATTGATCGAGGCGGAAGGCTGTTTTCGCGACGCTCTGGAGTTGCGACGCGAGGATGTGGCAGCCTGTAACAATTTAGGTAATGTTTTGACATCTTTGGGTCGTTTCGGCGAGGCGCATGACTGGTTGATGCGTGCCCTGGAGCGGAAACCGAATGATGTGGGTGTTTTGTTGAATCTGGGATTGGTGTTGAACAATCTCGGGAAATTGGAGCAGGCCGAATGGTGTTACCGTACCCTGTTGACGATCGATCCGGACAATTTGAATGGTTATAATAATTTATTGTTCATGCAAAACTATTACGGCGAAGGGCGGGTGGAGCGCGCTCTGGAGGATGCCAGACAATATGGCGCGCGCGTCGCGTCGCGGGCCAGACCCTTTTCACATCGTCCCGATCCGAGCGCGATCGGGCGTCGCTTGCGGATTGGTCTGGTTTCCGGGGATCTGCTCAATCATCCGGTGGGTTATTTTCTGGATGGGGTGCTGCCGTGTCTGGATGCCGAGGCGGTCGAACTCTACGTCTACTCGAATCGCGTGCAGGAGGATGCGCTCACCGAGCGGTTGAAACGGGTGGTTTCCGGATGGATCATGACTGTCGGTCTTCAGGATGCGGAACTGGCGCAGCGGATTCATGCGGATCGGGTGGATATTTTGATGGATCTTTCGGGTCATTCGGCCCGTAACCGGTTGTCGGTTTTTGCCTGGAAACCGGCTCCCATCCAGGTGACGTGGTTGGGCTATTTTGCCACCACCGGGGTGGCGGCGATGGATTATATTTTGGGTGATCCGTACAATTTGCCAGAAAATGAAACGGATCATTTTTGTGAGCGTCCCTGGCGTCTGCCGGATTGTTATTTGTCGTTCACGCCTCCGGATCCATCGCCACCGGTTGGACCGCTCCCGGCGTTGACTCAAGGGTATATCACCTTTGGATCGTTCAACAATCCCAACAAGATGACCGATGCGGTGGTGGCCTGTTGGAGTGCCGTGTTGCAGGCGGTTCCGGGCAGTCGGTTGTTTCTCAAGAGTCAATCGTTGTTGGATCCGGTGTTGTGTCAATCGGTGGTGGCGCGGTTTGAGGCGTGCGGGATCGGGGCCGAGCGACTGTTGCTGGAAGGCCCATCGTCTCGGGCGCTTTATTTGACGGCCTATCATCGTGTGGATGTCGCGTTGGATAGTTTTCCCTATCCGGGAGTGACGACCAGCGTGGAGGGTTTGTGGATGGGCGTGCCGTTCGTGACCCGGAAAGGGGGGAGATATCTGTCCCATCAAGGGGAGTCGATTCTTTCCAATGTGGGATTGTCGGAGTGGATCGCCGAGGATTGTCGGGATTATGTGAGCAAGGCGGTTGCGTTGGTGCGGGATGTGGAAGCCCTGGCGCGGTTGCGGTTGGCATTGCGGGAACGGGTGCAAGCCTCGCCGTTGTTGGCGACCCGGTTGTTTGCCGATAATCTGGTGCGTGCCTGGCAAGGCATGTGGCGATTGTGGTGTGAAGGCGGGAAGGAGTAGGGGGGCACTTTCAAACAATTGAAAGAAAAGAGAGGGTCTGGGGGATTCTTCCCCCAGGGT
>JADGBU010000068.1 GCA_015231295.1 Magnetococcales bacterium
AGAGACTTTGCTTCCACAGAGAAAAAATTCAA
The DNA here is from genome assembly GCA_015231295.1 of Magnetococcales bacterium. GTDB lineage: Bacteria > Pseudomonadota > Magnetococcia > Magnetococcales > Magnetaquicoccaceae > Magnetaquiglobus. The sequence goes on from JADGBU010000068.1 coordinate 33, forward strand.
ACGCCATTGAAAGCACCGTCAGACCGGCTGATTTCATCAATCTGACCGAGTTGGAGCATACCGGCCTGAAGATCCAGTGGTTCCACAACATGCCAGGAACGTTTGTCGGCTTGGGTCTTCTGTTCACCTTCATTGGTCTCGTCGCGGCCCTCTATTTCGCCTCTCAAGCCATAAATGCCGTCGGTGGAGAAACCGTCGATGCCGCCCAGCAGACCAGCAAGATGCAAGGGGCGTTGGCGCAACTGTTGAGCGCGGCCACGTTCAAATTCTGGACATCCATCGCCGGATTGGGCAGTTCCATTGTTCTGGGATGGATCTATCGTATTTCGGTTCGCGGGCTGGATAACGCTCTGAATACATTATGCCGTGAAATGGAACGGTGTACCCTGACCGTCACCATGGAAATGCTGTCCAGTCGTCAACTGGATGAACTTCGCGAACAGTCCGCACAGTTGAAAGAGTTCACCGGCCGACTGGCATTCAACCTGGGCAAGGCTCTTGAGGAGGCCCTGCACAACGCCATGCCTGGGGTGATGAATGACGCCATCTCTCCTGTCTCCGAAAAACTGGACTCGGTGACTCAAAAAATCTCCAATACGAATGAGAACGCCGTCCAGGAGATGATCAAAGAGTTTGGATCCGTGGTCTCTGTCAATGCCGGTTCCGAGATTCGTGGCGCGTCCGAGGCCCTGATCACGATCAAGGATGCCCTGCTGGAGACCTCGAAAGCCGTGGCAGGTAGCGGTACCGGTTTGTCCGGGCAGATCGCGGAAGCCGCTGACGATCTCAGGGAGGCTGCCAAGGCCATCACCGAAGGCATGAGCGGCATCACCGCCAGCGTGCGGCACGATGTGGATCAAACCCGCGACACCCTCGACGCACAATTGCGAGCGGCTACCGATGGACTCTCCAACGTGGCGGAGATTCTGCGTGCCAGTCTGGCGGATGCCGGTGGAGTCATGCGCCACACCACGCAGGAGGCGGGGAGTCTGTTCGCTCAACAGATTGCGGATGCGGTCGCGCGCATCGAAATGGGCACTCAGGACAACTCGAAGGCCATTCAACAGGCACTGGCGCAATTGCGTGATGTCACGACCGACGCCACCGGGATGATGACCGCCGAGACCAAATCGGTCATCCAGACGATGCGGGAAAGCTCCAAGCAGATGGCTCAAGCAGTTGCCGCCATCACGGGCCAGATCCGGCAAGGTGCGGTCGATGGCGTGGCCGGATTGACCGAACGGCTCATCCAGGCCGCCGAGACCATGCAGGAGGCCTCCAATCGCAACGCCGGTCATATTGGCGAAGCCGTTGAGCGCATCATCAATGCAGGCAGTCAGGCGGAAACGGGTGTGGGTCAAGCCGCCGCCAAGGTGGTCTCCAGCACAGATCAGGTGCTCACCCGGTTCAAGGAGAGCGTCGATCAGGTCCGTGCGACCATGGATACCGTGGAAAGCAAAATCGGCCTGCACGCTCAGGCACTGGATGGCGTCAATCGCGCCGCCCGAGAAACGGAAGGATCGCTGTCCACAGCGGCACGGGCCATGGTCGATGCCGGACAACCCCTGAAACAGGCAACCCAAACCTTGAAAGAGGCGATCGACCACTCAACGAGGTCGGTCGAGACCACGGTCAAAGCCCTGGACGAAACGCATCGGCAGAGTGCCGCACTATCCAAGGAGCTTGTCAACACGTTGCAGGAGTTGCAGGATCTCTGGAATCGACATGTCAGCCGATTTGACAAGGTAGATGAAAAACTTGGTCAGACCGTGATCAACATCATCAATCAAGTTGATAAAAGCACTGGCGCGCTCGACGATCACGTTAACAGAATGGATAGCGCACTGGCGAAGACCGTCGAAATGTTGGCCGGAAACATTGCAGAATTGCAAGAAGTGGCGCAAGAATTTTCTGAAGTGACCAAATCCATGGAAAGTGTGGTGGTCACCTCTCGTCAAAACCCGGGTTTCCGGTTGAGTCGGGCGTAACGCGCCATGGCCATCCGTCGTCGCCATGTGCCCGTCCATCAGGAAGAGGAAGGATTCTTCGCATCCATGACCGATATGATGGTCGGCATGCTCTTCTTGTTTATTCTCATGCTGATGTTTTTCGCACTGAAGTTCAACGAGGCGACGGTTCAAATCACCCAAACCGCCAAGACTCTGCTCAGTGCCGAAGATACGCGAAAAGATATGCTTGAGAACTTACAGAAATCACTGAAAGATCAAGGGATCGCGGTCGAAATCGATATCGAGAACGGCATTCTTCGGCTTCCGGAGAACATCCTTTTCGATCGCAATCGTGCCGATCTGACCGGAAAAGGTCGCGATGCCATCGTCGTCCTCGGTCGCTCTTTGAACGCGGTACTGCCTTGTTTCGCGACGATACCGGACGAAGAGCGACCGGCCTCCTGTCCAGACACGCCCCATACCATCGAAGCCGTTTTTGTCGAAGGACATACCGACAGCGATGGAGAGGATGCGCTGAACTGGAATCTTTCCGTCCAGCGCGGGTTGCAGACCTATCACGCCATGGTGGAAGGAAATCCAAAACTCATCCTGCTAAAAAATACCAAAAATCAAGCGGTTCTCAGCGTATCGGGCTACGGAAAGCAACGCCCGGTCCGTCCCAACGACTCCGCCGACAACAAGCGTCAAAACCGACGCATCGATCTGCGATTCATCATGACCACGCCCAAAGCGAGCCAACTGGAACCCGTCGAACAGCAGATTCAGGAGCGACGCCCATGAATCTGAATGACGCGCTGGAGAAAATGACCGCATGGGTGCCCAAGAAGCTGACTTTTCCCCCGACGCCCCAACTGGAGCACGCCAGTCATACCGTGGCGAAACGTCTACGCAATCTCAGTGCCTCTGTCGATCTGATCGATTTGAAGGATCTGCGGAACCGGTTGTTCCAGGCCAGCGCAACAGGCACTTGGAACACCCTCTCCGCCCGGGATTGGCGTTATGCCGCCGCATGCCTTGGCATGGGAACCCCCCCATTGATCGAGGCCCCAGACTTTCTTGACGAGTATCTGCAACAACTCAGAAGACAACGCTCCCGATTGGCGGTTCGTCGTCTGATTCGTTTTTATCTGACCTATTTTCATCTTTCCCATCCTGGCATTCACAAGATTGCCGGCTTTCTTCAAGAGATGGTGCCCGAATGGAAATGGGAATGGGCAGAACGACACGCCAGATTGGGCATTTTTGACGTGCCGACCGCCCCCGGACGTTTTGCGGAATACATGATGCAATCCATGCTTTCCCCGAGGGAAGTCATGGATGAAACCGGTCTGGGTGGATCGCTTTATGGTTCACGATTCGCGGCGCATGCCTATCTGCTCACCGCCCGGACCATCTCTGGCATGCTGGTCCAGACCCCCACCACGTTGTTGCCGCTCCTCAAGCGTTTCGCAAGTTGGGGCATGATCGGTGATCGGTTCGCATTTGAATCCACAACCAGGGCGAGTGCCAAAATGGCCGAATCCCTGTTGTTGCCATGGGTTGACCGCACCGCACCGGATGATGTCAGAATTTTCATTGAATCCCATCTTCTCTCCGTGTTGCATGATTTGCGGATCGACCCGTCACGCTGGCTTGATGTGGATGAAAAGGCCCGACGTGTCATGCGTCGATGGTTGACCAAAGCCTCCCTCGAACAATTTTTGGATGTCGTGGATCGAACGGCTCAATCCCACATGTGGCCGGCGCGACGAAAGTTCTGGAGTGCCTACTACGAACGCGAATTCATGCTGGAAGCCTGGGTTGCTTTCGCGAAAGATGGAGCCAGTGTCGCAAAACGCTTGGCTGCCGATAAAGACGATCCCTCCTTTGGAAATTTCGGAATACTCGACCCCAGAGGCACATCCAGAAATCATGCCGTCCTGATCATGCAAATCGGTGATCTTCTGGTTGCCGACTGGAGCCATAATGGAAAATGTCATATCTGGAAGCCGAACAATCCCCATGCGCCAAAGCTGTATCGTTCTTATGATCGAACCGATTTGATCATTGGATCGGATTTTGAAAAGTCGCATCAAGGGGCCTGGCAAATCGATGTCCATAATTTCATTGAATATCATACAAACATTAACATGAAACAAAGAGATTATATGTAATGGCCAAGATTCGATTTACCTGGGAACAAGTCGATCATGGCATCGCACTGCGCCTGGAACAAAAAAAAATTCTGGGAACACGCATCATACCGGTCGATGAGTGGATCAACACCATCGAACCCAACCGTCTATTTGCCGTGGGTCATCTCTTGAGGCTTTTGGAGGAGGAAGAACAGACCCCGCTTCTGGCCAAGAAACTGGATGACCGTCTGTGGTTGCGCCATTCTGTGGTTGCGGGTCTGCCTGACGCCAAGGCGCAAGCCCTCAACCTGCCGGACTCCACATCTCTCACGATCGGGTTGCAATCACGGGGCAATATTTCACAACCGCATTTCAGCATCACGGCCCAGTGGCTGGAGAGCAACTCGATTCCGGCGTGGCGGACCACAGTCGAGGGCTGCATTCTGAAATATAATGGTCAGGTATACCGGATCCCGGAACCACTGTTTTCCATCTGGCATGGGGTCGCACAGTTCAACGAGGCTGCCGGAGGAGAGGACAGCACACGCTTTGCCCACCTGGCCACGCTTCGCGAACTGATTCCCGATCGGGACGACTCTGGCGTGAACGCCGATGCTTACATTCGGAATACCAGAATTGTGCATGCCGCCGCCTTTTCGCTGCATCTTCATACCGGATTGGATGGTTTTCAGGTCGATCCTGTCCTGTTTGCCCGGGGTGTCAAGAAAGTCTGGGTGGAGACCGATGGTGAAGCCTCCATCAGCGAGGCGGAAGGTCTGTTGCCCGAAGCTTTGCAGGAAGTCTTCGCCAAAGATCGGTTTGCGCAGTGGAACGAGTGCCGGGACCGCTATGGCTTGGGGAATCACCATTATGTCTATATCGAACCGGGATTGCAGCAGGCGTTGACCGTCGTCCGCAGAGTTCAAATCTCGGATGCCGAGACCCGACGCCGATTCGCGCGCAATCCTCAGGCATACCTCAAGAACGCTCTGGGCGATACCGCCGATATCGTCGATCACCTGTTTATCGCCACCGAACAATATTCTCAGCGTGTCGTGGACCTGGGGGTTTGGCAATCCGTGGTCCTCCCCTGGATAAAACGAGAAGCAAACAGTTGGTTGCCGGAACGATTCGGCATACAGGTCGGAAAAGTTCGTATCGAATTGAATCCAAAGGAGATCGAACCGGCGCGAAGGAAGGTGACAGAGGCCATGGCCCGTGGGGATGCCACCGCCCGCATCGCCGACCATGACATTCCGGCCAACCAGGAAACCATGAAGAGTTTGGATCCGTTGATGGGATTTGCCGAGCCGGATGTCCACATGGTCGATCATCCACCAAACCGGGAAGAGGAGACGGAACGCGCTGAAATCACCGACAAGCCGATGCCTTCCGCCAAACTTTTTCTCATCGTGGATGAGAATTATGAGGCGGTCTCCTATCATCGCAACCTGACCGTCCGGGAGGCGAATGATGTCGGCGGCATTCCGTTATCGTTGCTGACGGCACTCAAACCGCATCAGGAAGAAGGCTTGAACTGGCTGCAATCCGCATGGCGCGTCGGTTTTCCAGGGGTCTTGCTGGCAGACGACATGGGGCTCGGCAAAACTTTGTTGGCACTGACCTTCCTTCAGTGGATGACGGATAGACGCGCCCAACTTGGCCTGGAACGCCTGCCCACGATGGTCGTTGCGCCAACGGGTCTTCTGGCAAACTGGAATGCGGAACATGAACGGCATTTGAGCGCGCCGGGTCTGGGGGTTCCATTGCGCGCCTATGGCCATGAACTGAAACGACTCCGCGTCGATGACAAGCGCGGACGCGACGTGGATCTTGGCCAACCGTTGCTGGATACGTCCCGACTTCAGGAGGCGGATTGGATTCTGACCACCTTCGAGACACTGCGCGATTATCACCATTCCTTCGCCAAGGTGCGACTGGCCAGTGCTGTTTACGACGAGGCACAGAAGATCAAGAATCCAACCTCTCAGCTTGCCCGGGCGGCCAAGACGGTCAATGCGGATTTCAACCTGACCATGACCGGAACACCGGTGGAAAATCGATTGGAAGATCTGTGGGCCATCATGGATGTGGCCTATCCGGGATATCTGGGCGACATGAAAAGTTTCTCCACCACCTATCCACCGGAGGAGATTGCCGCGCTCAAACGGTTGCGTGCGATCATGCTGGACCCGATCGGTGAAGTGCCCCCCGTCATGATCCGCCGCATGAAAATCGACAAACTCGAAGGATTGCCAGAAAAAAGAACGGTCCCGTTGCCAAGGCCAATGCCCAAAAAACAGGCGGACAGCTATGCGGAAGTGGTGACACGCGGTCGTCAGGCATCCGGCCCTGGCGCAATGTTGGAGACGCTCCATGCCATGCGGGGGGTCTCTCTGCACCCGATCGACCCTCAGCAGGCGCACGGTATTCCTCATGACGACTACATCGCCTGGTCGGCCCGACTGGCGGCCACCTTTGAAATTCTGCGCAAGGTGGCGAACGCGCGGGAAAAGGCGCTGATATTCGTCGAGAGCCTGGACATGCAAGAGACATTGGCGACCATGCTCAAGCGGGAGTTCCATCTACCCAAACTGCCCATGCTCATCAATGGCCGGGTGAGCGGCGAAGAACGCCAAAAGGCAGTGGACACATTCCAGAAATGTCACGGCGAGTTCGACGTGATGATTTTATCTCCCAAGGCAGGCGGCGTCGGTCTGACACTGACAGCGGCCAATCACGTCATTCATTTGTCCCGTTGGTGGAATCCAGCCGTCGAGGATCAATGCACCGACCGCATTTATCGCATCGGACAAGGCAAAAGGGTGACGGTCTATTATCCAATGGCGGTTCACCCGGGGATCGAGGAGCACAGTTTCGACATCCAGTTGGACGCATTGTTGGAAAAAAAACGGGCCTTGAGTCGCGATCTGCTGGTACCGCCGGTGTTGGCCGGGGCAGATCAATCGACCCTGTTCCGGGAGACCGTTGGCCGCATCGGCGATGGTCAAAAATCCGCAGACGATCCGGACCTGGATGAACTGGACCGCATGACCCCCAAACAATTCGAGAACTGGGTGTTGCGTCGGCTTCAGGCAGGCGGATACCGATTGCAACGCACTCCTCAGTCGAAAGACGGTGGTGCGGATGGGATTGCGGTGCATTCCCAGACCGGCGCGTTGCTGATCATCCAATGCAAGCAACGCCAGGGGCCTTATTGTGATGCTTCTCCCATTGATGATCTCCTGCGGGCACGTACAGCCTATGATGGGCACGAGCATGCCCGCCTGATGGCGGTGACGACAGCGAAAAATTATACAGCCCAGGCACAGGAACGCGCCAACCGCCATGGAATCGAATTGATTGCACGCGAAGCTTTGAGAGGGTTTCCGCATCTGGCATCAGGATCATGAGGGTGTATGGATTCCGAGACTTCTCGACATGACCCTGTGCTCTCTTAAATGAGAACCTCGCGATTTCTCGGACCCATGAATTTCATTTTTCCGCGCAACGGGGGCAAGTGGCAAGACGCTTTTGCAAAAGATCCGCATGTTGCACAATCAACAACGATTTGTTGCGAACGCACACCATTTCATTTTTTTCCATCAGGCCAATGATTCGTGAGAGCGTTTCCTCTCGCAGCCCCAACTGTGCCGCCAATTGTCGGCGGGTCTTGTCCAATTGTACCGGATATGGTTCCGACCAGGGGCGCGGGGGGGCGTGCTCCAACAAAAAACCACTGACTCGACACACCCCACAACGATTTTCATTGATCAGGGTCGTGGTACTCGTCTTCAACTCCCAAGCCATCTGACGCATGACCGCTTGCAGGGATTCCGGCGATTCCAGCAGCATGCCGCGAAAAAGAGTGGCATCCAAACTCAGGAGTTGACCCGCTTCGCTGGCTTCGGCGGTAACGAAATAGCAGGAAGGCTCCAGAAAGTGGGCCGCGATGTTCAAATATTGACCAGCTTCCGCCGTTGGCATTCCCATTCGTCCTCCGGTGCCGGAGTATTTTACCGTGCCGCGCACCAAAAGCAGCACCGGTCCGGTCACCTCTCCGCTGCGGAAAAGAATCTCTCCAGCCTGTATCGGATGGGTTCGGACGCCTGTCTGAAGATGAGGCAATGAGTGCTCTGCAACCCGTTCCGGCTGGATATCGGAAAAACGATGCATGCTGGAATGGTGAATCCGTGGCATGGCAACCGAAACGGTATTGTGTGATGCAATCATGTGGAGTCATCCTGGCGCAGAGTGATGGAACGATCTGGCCTCTTCTCTGCAACCAGCATGCCTTGGTATGATTCTATCTGTTTCAACCTGTTGCGCAATATGACGGTTGATGGATGGCCCCGTTTCCTTGTGAAACCGCATGATCCCCGTGTGAAATGACACAGCATCTTCCAGAACAACGACGGAAAAAACGCCATCAATTGTAAAAATTGAAAGCCAGTCTGGAACTCTTGCGAGGTGCATGGCCTTCGCCGACATGAGCCAGATCCTCGGCGATCAACTGTTGCACCTCTGCAACCGACTCACACAACACATTGAAAATTTGTTCGATCCATTCCGTCAACTCAACTTGGCTGCGGACCTCGACACTCTGTTTGCTTTTCTGTTCGATCTGAGCCGCCAGCGTGCTCAACCGGGTCAGGCCCAAAAACAAGGCGGTCCCTTGAATCCCATGTGCGTGATCCTGAATTTTCGAGGCATTATTTTCTGCCTGTGCGCGGCGCAGTTCATCACAGAGGCCTTGAACCTGATGCTTGAATCTTTCGACCAGATTGATCAAATTATTTGCACCCATGGAGTGTTGCAAAACGAGCAAAGACTCCCGGTGTATCAGCGAATCCGACTCTCCGACCCTTTCCTGGGCCGCATGCGACACGACATCCTGGACCAGATGAGGCATCAAAGTCGCCAACACCTGATAAAGCCTGGAGATCTGCAAAGGCTTGGACAGCACCTTGGTGGCTCCCGCCTCCATACATCGGGCATGAACCTCCTGTGTCACATCTGCGGTCAAAACAATCACAGGCGTTCTTGAAACCTCTCCATCCAGACTGCGAATCTTCCGGATGACCGTCTCGCCATCCATTTTCGGCATTCGCAAATCCAGCAAAACGACGTGAAACGGTGTCAGCATCAACCGTTCCAGGGCGGCGAATCCACTCTCCGCCATGAAAACCCGATGCCCATCGCTTTCAAGCAGAGCCTGTAAAACCTGTCGGTTGATCGCTTCATCATCCACCACCAGTATGGACAGAGATGGCAATTTCATATCGGCAATGCCGGAGGCCACCACATCTCCGACCGGCAACCGGACGCGCAGCGTAAAACGACTGCCGCGCCCCAGCAAACTGGTACAGGTCAGCGTTCCGCCCATATGTTCCGCCAGATGTCTGCTGAGAGCCAACCCGAGGCCACTGCCCCCGTAACGCCGGGTCGTGGAGGGATCCGCCTGCATGAACGCAGAAAAAAGAGATGCCTGCTTTTCTTTCGGAATGCCAATGCCGGTATCCCACACCGTAATCGACAAAGGATAGCCCCGTGCGTCCGCCTCCCCATCGGAGGTCACCTCCACACAGACTTCACCCCGTTCGGTAAACTTGATCGCATTGCCGATCAGATTGAACAGAATCTGACGCAACTTGAGTTCATCTCCCACCAGTGCCAAGGGTAACGATGGCTCGATATAACAGGAGATGTCGATCCCCTTTTTTTCCGCCAGTGGCGTGAAGGACTCCATGGTGCTGCTGAACAGGGGAATCAACAAAAAATCTTCCGGATCGAGGGTCAATCTGCCCGATTCGATTTTGGAGATGTCCAGAACATCATTGAGCAATGTGAACAAATATTCACCCGAAGAGGTCATGGCTTGCACATAACCTCTCTGCTGATCGGACAAAGAGGTCCGGTTCAGCAACTGTGACAAACCCAACAAGCCATTCAAGGGGGTGCGAATCTCATGACTGATCGTTGCAAGAAATTCACTTTTCGCCTTGTTGGCCACCAAGGCCGATTCCATGGCGAGATTCAATTCATGGGTGCGCTGTTCGACCCGTTGTTCCAGATGATCCCGTTCCTGTTTCAATTTGGCCAGCAGATCCCGAATGGATTCATACACACGAACAATCTCATGACTGGTCCATTCCCCGGGAGTCGGCAGTGCCTGATGATTCATCTCGGACTTCTGCAATGCCTCCTCAAGAACGATCAGAGGTTTCAACAACAACGACAAAATCAACCATGCCAACACAAAAGCAAAAATAACGCTTAGAATCAAATAGGTCAGATTTTTCTTTCCACCATCCAGTAATTGTTTTGAAGAGTTGCCGCTATAATACAACCACACATTGCCCAAAGGAACCGATCGGTTTTTTGAAACGACAACCGCATCGGCCACAAAACCTTGAAAGGTATCCACTGGAGAGTAATCAACCAAGACCTCTCCCTCGTTCCCAGTCAGCACAATCCCTTCAAACAATTTTTCTTGCGTGTGTGAATCTTTATAGCTCAATATGTTGCTAACGATCAGATTCAGTTGAATCTGACGTTTTTCAGGATCCTGTGTATCCAGCGCATCCATGAAATGATCCACATACAATGCCGTCAACAATTCCACCTTGCTTTGTTCCTGGAATTGGATTTGTTCCACCACCACACGGTTCCAATACCACAGAACAACCGCAATGACAAATAGTATGATTCCAAAAAATATTATGAAAATGCGCTCATTCAATCTCTTCGGGAGCATATTCTGCAATTTGGCCATGGTTCACCTCCCCTCTGACGACTCATGCGCTTCCTGAAACAACACATCTACGCCCCGTGTTTGTCCAGACCAAAAGTGTACAATACAAGAATATGATTCGGCAACCAAAAGAAAAATAATGACTCGCCAAATCCCATTCAGGTTTGCGCGCACCATGACCATTGATACCCGCGATCGTGGCCACCGGTCTCTACTGGCAATCCCCCTGGTTCTCCGGATGGGAAGGTCATCAGATCGGTCTGTGGCTGGTCTACACTCTGCTGGTGTTTCTCCTGGCTTCGGTGATGTTGTTTGCCCATGCGTTGCGCCACGAGGCCCACATGCTGCTGCGGGATGCCCCCGAACTGGTGATCCAGCGTGAAGGGGGGACACGCCATGCCCTGATCTCTGCGGCCCAGATGGAAACCCTGCGTGGCATTCACGGGGTCAATCGGGTCACGGCCCGTCTGTGGGGGTATCCGGTCAGACTCACACCATGCTTGGTATCAGCGAATAGTTGGAGCCCAGTACCTGAGCCGTCAACATGCACCAAAATCACGCTCTTGATGGCGACCGGAGGTCCATCAAGGCGTCCGGTCTTGTGCTGTCTATCCTTCTTGAATCGATCCGCTCTTTGGCTTTCCAGAGGCAGTTAAATGCATTAAGGTGTTCTTTGGTTTATATTTCGAATTTTATCCCGACTTTCAGAATTGTAATTGATCTTAGAGTCAAGATGGCATAATATGAAAATCGTCCGCATTTCTGTCGCTTTATAGGCATGAATCAGTCTGAATTCTTTGTTTTTTTGTTATATTATAACAAAAAAACAAAGATAGGAATTATATGTTTTGCTGTCGTATAATTACAGAGGAATCAAATGGATAACAATGCTATCGCAAAACTTGCTCAAACATGCTGTGAAAACAATCCAGCAATCATCCTTGGCAGTGGGGCCTCAATGCCACATGGTTTGCCGAGCATGGGCGCACTACAGAAGCACCTAAAAGATAATATAAAGACTGACAACAAAGAAGAAGAAGCATGGAGTTCTGTGTGTAACGCATTGGATTCTGGTGATCACCTCGAAAAGGCGATGGAGGACAAGAATCTCCCGCCAGCGTTACTACAGAAAATCGTTCAGGAAACGTGGAAATGTGTGAACGAGGCTGACCATAAAATATTTTTGCAATCAATTAAGGGCGGTGTAAAATTACCTCTCGGGGATCTCCTGCGCCACCTTCTTAGAACCAACAACCATACAATTAATGTCATCACAACAAACTATGACCGGGTTGCCGAATACGCTTGCAACGTTTGTAGATTGCTTTATTCGACAGGGTTTACACCTGGATATGTTCAGCATCGCCCAAGCACACCGATCACATTTCAACGCAGCGGGAAAACTGAGCAAACGATTCGGATCTGGAAAGTTCATGGGTCGCTCGATTGGTTTTCCATTGAAGAAGGGCAGGTATTATCAGCGCAAGTGTTTGATATACCGGACAACGCAAAACCAGCCATCGTAACGCCGGGCATCCGCAAATATGAAGAAACGCATAACGAACCCTTTCGATCCATTATATCGGGAGTGGATGACGTTTTCAAACAGGCGAACGGATTCATCTGTATCGGATTTGGGTTCCGCGACAAGCACATCGTTCCAAAGCTGCTTGAGCGATGTCGGGATAAAGCAGTCCCTGTTGCAGTGATCGCTCACACGTTGACCGATGAAGCTAAGAAATTCCTGAGAAATAATGCCGGAAAAAAATACCTCGGTCTGGAAATGACCAATAACGGGACGCGTGCTTTTACCGAGGAGACGCCGGATGGCATCGAATTGGATAAGCCTGATCTGTGGGCATTGAACGGTTTTCTCTCTTTGGTATTGTGAGGTGAATTCATGTCGATTTTTGATTTCAATGACGACGAAGCCCTTGGCAACGTCGTTGCCGTTGACACCGCGACAGTTGTTGTCCGTGTTGATTCGCTGGATCTTCTACGGTCTATTCAAGTGAATCGACTGACCGTTCTGCGGAGCGGCAAGGCCGGTCATTATCTGATCGGATTGATTACACGCATAACCCGCAAAATTGACGAGGATGGCAAATCAACAGACACTGAGTCTGACACTAACAGCGCGTTACTTCCAGAGAACAATCTGCTTCGGATCACCTTGATCGGCACATTCAAGGATCGTGACGGCGAGAGATTCAATGTATTCCTTAGGACTTTGGAGACGGTTCCTGACATTGACTCCATTTGCTTTGCTTTAAACGGAAGCCGTCTCACCAAATTCATGCAGGTGATCTCAAACGTGGCAAGGGAAGACCAGCGTCTCTCTCTCGGACAGTTTACACTGGATAATGACGCCGAGGCCTTCTTGAATGGTAACAAGCTCTTTCAACGTCATGCCGTTATTGTTGGAAGTACAGGTTCGGGAAAGTCTTGGACAACCGCTCGTTTGCTTGACCAGATGGCAAAGCTTTCCCAAGCAAATGCAGTCCTCTTTGATATTCATGGTGAATACAAACCGCTCAAAGACGATGCGTTTCGCCATATCCGTATTGCTGGGCCGAAAGACATTGAAAAAGGCTCAGTCCTAGAAGACGGAGTGCTGTATCTGCCATACTGGCTTCTGGGATATGAAGCGATCGTCTCTTTGTTCGTAGACCGTAGCGATCAGAACGCGCCGAACCAATCGATGATCATCACCCAGTCTATTCTTGAAGCGAAGCGCGCCACACTCTCGAACCCGGACCACGCAGCGATTCTGGAAAATTTCACAATCGACAGCCCTGTGCCATTCGACTTGAACGCAGTCCTCACACAACTGCGCACGATCAACACACAGATGGAGCCTGGATCGAGGACTGAAAAGCAAGGCGCATATCACGGAAAACTTACCAGATTGATCGGACGTCTCGAAGCCAAAAGTACAGACCGGCGATTGGGTTTTCTGTTTCAACTACCCAAAGAGTGTATGGAAATGGACTGGCTCGAAAAGATAGTTCACCAACTCATTGCTGGACGTGGTGCGCAGTCTGACAAGAAGGGAGGCATCAAAATCATCGATTTTTCGGAGGTGCCATCAGACATTCTTCCTCTGATGGTCAGCCTTTTGGCTCGCGTCATTTTCACCACGAATCAATGGACAGAAGTGGAAAAACGTCATCCCATTGCGTTGATGTGCGATGAAGCGCATCTGTATATTCCTGAGAGAGCTGGCGCGGACAGCTCCGACGCAGTATCGGTAAAAATTTTTGAACGCATCGCCAAGGAGGGCCGCAAGTATGGAATTGGACTTGTGGTTATCAGCCAGAGACCTGCCGATGTTAATCGAACGGTGCTCAGTCAGTGCAGCAATGTCATCGCCATGCGCCTGACAAATGGCGATGATCAAGCCGTCATTAAACGCCTCCTGCCAGACAGCCTTGGCAGTTTTGGCGATCTTCTGCCTGTTTTGGATACTGGAGAAGCACTTGTCGTTGGTGATGCCAGCCTCCTGCCAACCCGTATCAGAGTGGCGAAACCTGCGCAGGAACCAAATAGTCAAACTGTGCAATTCTGGGATCGTTGGAGCGACAAAGAGTCAATGGCGGATACAGGGAAGGCCGTGAGCGCGTGGATACAGCAGAGTTATCAATAGTAAAAACCTGCCTTCGAATGCGTTCACTCTAAAGAAAGCACCTCATGACTGCCACCCATCCCTATCTGGTCCACAGACTGTGGACCAGATAGGCCCTGGTTCAAAAATATTGGACTGTTAAGACGCAAAAAAGCCGCCCCGAAGGACGGCTTTAATTCTGAGACTTTCTTAATAATTTTAATTGGTGGAGCAAGTGATACGCTGTCAAACTCATTCTCCAGACTCTGTTGCAGTGCAGCACAAAGAAGAGTTTGAAGGCGTCTTGACTACCAATTGATGCATGCTACACCAGACAATCTGGTTTTTAAAGCCTTTTCACGGATGGTCGAACTCTCATCCCGACAACGGATGCAACCTGTGGACCCGCATTTTGACGCCCATTTGGTCAGCAAGACGGTGTGATCGCAAACTTTTACTCTATTCGAAGAGAATGGAGAATTCTGCGCTGCCGAAACGAGGTTTTCCATGTCTTGACTCCCCAGTCCAACTCCGATGCTAACTTGTCAAAGAGTACGCCCAACTGGTGAGGTTTTAACGTCTCTTGCCCGAATCATGAAAATTTGGACCATGAAGACCGTCCGCCCCGCAATCTTGTCTCTAATTTTTGTGGGAATCCGCATCAGTGTCCAGAAAAATCCTGCGCTACATCGCCAAACGGCTTGGCAATAGGGCCAAAATTGGGTCGAATAGAATTTTTGGTAGGGATACCTGCGCCGCATTTCGAATCAAGCCGCCTGCTGCCAGTTGGCCGCCAGGATGGCGCGGGTTTCGTCGCCATAATGGGCAAGCGATTGCTCCCAAGAGATGCCGTCATGGCTGGCGGAAAAAATGGCCATGGCCTGAATCAACTGATCTACCTGATTGTTGCGCAGCACGCTACCATCTCCGGCTTGAATCCGCTCCACCTGATCTGCCTCTCCATTCTCCCAGTTCTCGATGCGCACCCGATCACCGCTGCCGTAGCGCAGATTCAACGCCATGCCCTCTTTTTCTAGCATGATGGCGTCATAATTCACCCCAACTCCGAACTGAATCAGATCCGTGTTGTTGCCGGCGTTCACACCGTTGCCCGAGTGATCCAGAATGGTGTCATGGCCATCCCCTCTCTGGAAGAAATAATGGTCCGATGCGTTGCTGCCGCGCAGCAGATCGTTCCCGGCTCCCCCCCAATAATCATTACCCCTATAGACCCCATTCACCAAGACGGAACCGCTCCAGTCCGTGCCGCCCTGAACGCCGCCCAACACATCGTCGCCTTCCTGGCCATAATAGCTGTTCCATTCCGCACCCCCCGCCAGGATGTCGGCTGCAACCCCGCCATACAGGGACGAGGAGCCCTTGGCCTGCATGTTGGCCTGACTCCACACCGTGCCATCGGCGAACTGCAACGCCTCCAGCCGGTATGCCGGTCCGGTGTACCAGTTCTTCACCGTGATCCGGTCGCCACCGTTCCCCACACCAAGAATCAGATTGGTGCCATCGTTGGTGACAAACAGATCCGCAGCCGAGATTCCCGCGCCCAAGACCAACCGGTCCTCATGGCTGGCACCGGAGTTCTCCTCGATGGTATCCTGACCGTCCCCGGCGTTGAAGTAATAGCGGTCCGAGTAATAGGTGCCGCGCAGCAGATCGTTGCCCGTGCCGCCTTCGTAGTCGTTGCCTTGATAAACGCCATTTACGATTGTATAGCCGTAATAATCTGCAGACCCGACCATGCCACCAATAATATCGTCACCACCATTCCCACGGTATCTCTCCTGCCAAGCATTGCCCACCAGAGTGTCATTCCCCTCTGTGCCCATGAAAATCGCTGCCGTCAGGTCCAGGTTCCACACCGTACCGTCCGCGAAGGCCAACTCCTCTACCTTGTAGGAGGTGTTCGCAAAACGGTCTTTCACCGTGATGCGCTCCCCTTCCCCCAGATCCAACACCAGATCGTTGCCGGTACGCAGCAGCGTCACCGCAGCAGGCAAGATCCCGGTGCCCAGCTCGATGCGGTCTTTGTGCGAAGTGGAGCCGTTCTCCACGATCACATCCTGGCCGTCGCCGCGATCGAAGTAATAGCGATCCGCATAAGCCGTGCCGCGCAACAGATCGTTACCGGCCCCACCACGATAGTCGTTGCCGCGATAGACCCCGCTCACCAAGGTCGAGCCGTTGTAAT
>JADGBU010000069.1 GCA_015231295.1 Magnetococcales bacterium
GGCATCCTGGGCGTAGAGCACCCGCCCCGAGTCCAGATCCCCGAGCACTCCGGCAGTCTGCATATGGGGCATGCGTTTCAGGATACCATCATGGATGCCCTGATCCGTCGCAAACGGATGCAAGGAGCACGGGTACTCTGGCAAACCGGAACCGATCACGCCGGCATCGCCACCCAGATGCTGGTGGAACGGCAACTGGAAGGGGAAGGCAAAAGCCGTCATGATCTGGGCCGCTCGCGCTTTCTGGAACGGGTCTGGAGCTGGAAACGTCAATCCGGTGGAACCATCGTCCGTCAGATGCGTCGGCTCGGAGCCTCCTGCGACTGGAGCCGGGAACGCTTCACCATGGATCCGGAACTCTCCCACGCGGTCCGGGAAGCCTTTGTGCGTCTCTACGACGAAGGGTTGATCTATCGGGGCAAACGGCTGGTCAACTGGGATCCGGTGCTGCTCACGGCGGTTTCCGATCTGGAGGTGGTTTCCGAAGAGGAGCGCGGTCATCTGTGGCATCTGCGCTATCCCCTGGCCGAAGGGGAAGGCTTCCTGGTGGTGGCCACCACCCGTCCGGAAACCATGCTCGGCGACGTGGCCGTGGCGATCCATCCCGAAGATGCCCGCCATGCCCATCTGCTGGGACGGGAGCTGATCCTTCCGCTCACCGGACGCCGCATCCCGGTGATCGCCGATGAACATGTCGATCCGGCCTTCGGAACCGGGTGCGTCAAGATCACGCCAGCCCACGACTTCAACGATCACGAGATGGGCATCCGTCATGGATTGCCGGTGATCAACATTTTCACCCCCGATGCCCGGATCAACGATCAGGCCCCGGAAGCCTATCGGGGATTGGATCGCTTCGAGGCCCGCAGGCGGATCGTCGCCGATCTGGAACAGGCCGGTCTGCTGGAAAAAATCGAAGAACATCGCCTGATGATCCCTCGGGGCGATCGCTCCAAGGCGGTGCTGGAGCCGTATCTCACCGATCAATGGTTCGTGAAGGCCGCCCCCCTGGCCGAAGAGGCGATCCGGGCCGTGGAAGATGGACGCATTCGTTTCATTCCCGGCAACTGGGACAAGACCTATTTCGAATGGATGCGCAACATTCAGGATTGGTGCATCTCGCGACAGATCTGGTGGGGGCATCGGATTCCGGTCTGGTACGGCCCGGATGGACATCCCTTCGTCTGCAACTGCGAAGAGATGGTCTACGAGATGGCCGCCGAACACTATGGCGAGGCGGTGGAACTGGTCCGGGATCCGGATGTGCTCGATACCTGGTTTTCATCGGCTCTCTGGCCTTTCGCCACCCTGGGCTGGCCGAAAAAAACACCGGAACTGGCCCTCTACTACCCCACCAATGTGCTGGTGACCGGATTCGACATCATCTTCTTCTGGGTGGCCCGGATGATCATGATGGGTCTGAAATTCACCGGAGAGGTGCCATTCCGCGAGGTCTACATCACCGGACTGGTGCGGGATGGAGAAGGGAATAAAATGAGTAAATCCAAGGGGAATATTCTCGATCCCCTGGATCTGATCGATGGCATCGATCTCGAAACGCTGGTGGCCAAGCGGACCCGAGACATGATGCAACCCCAGTTGGCGGCACGGGTCGAAACCGCGACCCGTCACGAGTTTCCCAAAGGGATCGCCGCCTTCGGCACCGATGCGTTGCGCTTCGCCATGGCCGGATTGGCCGTGCAGGGGCGAGATATCAAACTCGATATGGGACG
This sequence comes from Magnetococcales bacterium, assembly GCA_015231295.1. Lineage (GTDB taxonomy): Bacteria > Pseudomonadota > Magnetococcia > Magnetococcales > Magnetaquicoccaceae > Magnetaquiglobus. The sequence continues at coordinate 1,734 of JADGBU010000069.1, forward strand.
GGTGGAGGGCTATCGCAACTTCTGCAACAAGCTGTGGAACGCGGCCCGCTTCGTGTTGATGAATGCGGAAGGAATCGAACTCGATGGCGCGGGCGCGGCCACCACGCTGCCGGATCGCTGGATTCAATCCCGATTGCAAAAGGTGGTGGCGGCCATGGATGGTGCCATGGAACGCTATCGCTTCGACGAGGCGGCGGCGGCGTTGCATCGTTTTCTGTGGGGCGAGTTCTGCGACTGGTATCTGGAGATGGTCAAGCCGGTGCTCTACGACGAGAGCCTGCCCGAAGCGGAGAAAAATACCACCCGTCGGGTGATGGTCGAAACCCTGGAGAGCGCGTTGCGGCTGTTGCATCCCCTGATGCCGTTCATCACCGAGGAGTTGTGGCAGAAGATGGCCCCTCTGGTAGGTCGGGGGGGGATCACCATCATGCAGGCTCCCTGGCCCCGGGTGGAGCCGACGCAAGAGGATGAAGCCCTCGAAATCGAAGCCGAATTCGTGATGGAGCTGGTCAGCGCGATCCGCACCGTGCGCGGCGAGATGGATATCGCGCCTGGACGCCGACTGCCGCTGCTGGTGCGGGGCGACGCGGGCGCGATCGACCGGTTGCAGCGTCACGAGGGGTTGATCCGGGTGCTGGCGAAACTCGACTCCTGGTCGCCGCTCGCCGGCGAGGTGCCCGAAGGGGCGGCCACGGCGGTTTTGCCGGGTCTTCAGCTTTTCATTCCGCTGGCCGGGATCATCGATCCCGCCGCCGAAATCGCCCGTCTGGAAAAAACGCTGCAAAAACTGGTTGCCGATCGCACCCGCGTTCTGGGCAAACTGGAAAATGCCGGCTTTCTGGCTAATGCCCGTCCCGAGGTGGTGGCGGCGGAACAGGATAAAGCCCGCGAACTGGAAGAGAAATGTCACGGCGTGGAGGAGGCTTTGGGTCGGATGCGTCGTCTGCAGGAGAGTGTGGGATGATTCCTCGCAGTTGGTCGGAGATCGTGAGCCGTGCCCTGGCCATGGATGTGGGACGGGGCGATGTGACCACCGAAGCGTTGGTGGATGAGAATCATCTGGCCGAAGCCACCCTGTGGGCCCGTCAGGATCTGATCTGTTGCGGGCTTCCGGTTCTGATGGAGGTCTTTGCCCAGATGGATGCCCGCATCCGGGTGATTCCGGAACAGGAGGAGGGGGCACCGGTCGCCAGTGGCGCGGCGATCTGTCGGTTGGCGGGTCCGGCGCGTGGCATTCTGACCGGCGAACGGGTGGCGTTGAATTTTTTTCAGAATCTCTCCGCCGTGGCCACCCAGACCCGTCGTTATGTGGCCCGGATCGAAGGGACCGGGGCTCAGGTGGTGGATACCCGCAAGACCACTCCCGGTCTGGGGGCGATGCAGAAATACGCGGTGCGCATCGGCGGGGGACGGAATCACCGGCTGGGCCTCGACGACGGAATTCTGGTCAAGGAGAATCATATCGCCGTGGCCGGAGGCATTCCGGCGGCGGTCGCGCGGTTGCGGGCCCGGGCGGGTCATCTGCACCGCATCGAGGTGGAGTGCGAAACCCTGGAGCAGGTCGCCGAGGCTTTGGAGGCCGGAGTCGAGGTGCTGCTGCTGGACAATATGGATCTGGAAGGGTTGCGCCGTGCCGTGCGTCTGGTGGATGGCCGCGCCTTGCTGGAGGCCAGTGGCAATGTCACCCTGGAAACCATCCGGGGCGTGGCGGAGACCGGGGTGAATCTGATTTCGGTGGGGGCGTTGACCCATAGTGCCGGATCGGTGGATGTTTCGTTGCGCGTGACCGTGATGCGCGGCCCCAAATGAACGCCGCGCCGCCGGATCACGATACGCTGCGTCCGGAGCGGATGGCTCCCTTGTGGCGTGGCCGACTGTTTGCGGCGGAGCGTTATCACTATCACGAGCGGATCGGCTCCACCAATCAGGAGGCGATGCAACTCGCCAGGGCCGGAGCCCCGGAAGGAACCCTGGTGGTGGCCGAAGGGCAGAGCGGTGGGCGGGGACGGCTCGGGCGGGTGTGGGAGTCGCCATCCGGGGAGAATCTTTATCTTTCGATGGTGTTGCGACCGGATCTGCCGGTGGCTCACGCGCCCCGTCTCACCCTGGTGGCCGGTCTGGCCACCGTGGAGGCGGTCCTCGCCGCCGGAGTCGCGGAGGCCCGGTTGAAATGGCCGAACGATGTCTTGGTGAATGGTCGTAAACTTGCCGGAATCCTGACCGAAATGGCCACCGAAGGGGAACGGATTCGTCAGGTCACGGTGGGGGTGGGGGTGAATGTCAATGGTCGTTCGGCGGATTTCTCCCCGGAGGTGGCGGCGCGGGCCGTGACCATGGCCGATATTTTGCATCGCACCTGCGAACGTGCGGAACTGCTGGCCGCATTGCTGGTCGCCATGGAACGATGGTATGCGCGATTGTTGACAGAAGGCTTCGCCCCGATCCGGATCGCCTGGAAAGAGTGGGCGTTGCTCGAAGGACAACGGGTCCGCGTCGAGAGTGCCACGGGCAGCCGGGAAGGGTGGCTGGAGGATCTGGATGAAGAAGGGTTTCTGCTGGTGCGCGGCGCGGAGGGGGAGATCTGGCGCGTGCTGGCCGGAGACGTGGTGCTGGTGTGAAATCGGTTGAACAGGGATGGATCGACATGCTTCTGGTCATGGATATCGGGAATACCAACATCGTGCTCGGGGTGTATCAAAAGGAGCGTTTGATTCATCACTGGCGCATCGCGACCCGTGCGGGCGGGACGGCGGATGAGTATGGCATTTTGTTGATGCAGTTGTTTCATCTGGCCGAGATCGATCCGCGCAAGGTGACGGGAGCCATCGCCGCCAGTGTGGTGCCTCCGGTGGAGGCGGCGGTGTTGGGAGCGGTGAAACGCTATCTGCAGGTGACGCCGCTGGTGGTGGGACCGGGCTTCAAGACCGGCATGGCGATTCGCTACGACAATCCCAGGGAGGTGGGCGCGGATCGGATCGTCAACGCGGTGGCGGCCTATCACCGGTTGCAGGGCGCGGCCATCGTGGTCGATTTCGGGACCGCGACCACCTTCGATCTGATCGGACCGCAGGGGGAGTATCTGGGAGGAGCGATCGCGCCGGGTTTGGGAATCTCCATGGACGCCCTGTTCGAGCGGACCGCCAAACTGCCCCGCGTGGAGTGTGTGCGACCGGTGAGCGTGGTGGGTCGGGATACGGTCGGAGCCATGCAGGCCGGGCTTTATTGGGGATATGTGGGCTTGGTGGAGGGTCTGATCACCCGCATGGTGGCCGAATCGGGATTTTCGCCGGTGCGGGTGCTGGCGACCGGTGGTCTGGCTCCGTTGATCGCCCGTGAATCTCCTCTGATCGAGGAAGTCGATGAGTTCCTGACGTTGACCGGACTTCGCATGTTGTACGAACGCAACCGTTGAGGGTGCTGCCGTGGCTCGAACTTCCAGAGTGATGACCCGTCTTGTTCCGATGTTGGTGGTGGGGCTGCTGGTCGTGATGAACGTGCTGATTCAAGGCATGGGCTTCATGGGCATGGGCTTCAAAACTCCGGAGGATGCCATCTGGACCGGTCCGGTGATGCCGGAGAAGCGTCTGGCGTTGCCGGATGCGGCCACGGCGCGGGTGGTGGTTCAGGCGAATGTGACCCCTACTGTGGAGTCCAAGCCTCCGGAGCCCAAGCCGGAACCCAAATCCGAGCCCAAGCCGGAACCCAAATCCGAGCCCAAGCCGGAACCCAAACCCGAACCACCCAAGGCTCCGCCTGCGCCTCTGCCTTCCGCGCCGGTGGGTCACGCCGGGGAGCGATATATGGTTCAGGTGGGGAGTTTCGCGCTCAACATGGGGGTGGACTCCCTGGTGGAACAGTTGACCCGGGTGGGCCTGACGCCCCGCGTCGAGACGGTTCAGGAGAAGACCAGTCTCAACACGGTACAGGTGGGGCCGTTTTCCCGTCTGGATGCGGCCAAGGAGGCCGAGGCGAAATTGAAAGCGGGTGGCATCACCGCCCGCGTCGAGGAGAGCTGGGAAGGTTATGTGATTGTCCTGGGCAAGTCGTTGCTGTTGGGCCATGCCATGGATGAACTGGAACGGATCAAGGCGTTGGGGGCCACTCCGGTCCGACTGGTGAAGATGGAAAGCGATTTGACCGTGCGCAAGGTGTTGCTCGGTCCCTATGAGAGCAAGGATCGGGCCCTGAAGATGAGTGCCAAGGTGGCGGAATTGGGTATTGCTTCCCCGATGATCAAAACCTGGCCGCTGACGAACGCTCTGCCCTGATCCCGGATCGGACCCGTGGATCAGGAAGGGGTGCCTCTGGGGGATTGTGATCGATGGTGGTGGATTGGCCTTGACAGCGGGGGGTAAACTTCTCTATCATGGGCTTCTTCACAGCAAGGCGGGGTAGCTCAGTTGGTCAGAGCTGCGGATTCATAATCCGTGTGTCGGGAGTTCAAGTCTCCCCCTCGCTACCAATAAAATCAATGGCTTAGACGATATTTTGTCTAGGCCATTTTTGTTTGTGGCACACTGACGGCACACTTCGCCGCAACACGCCACGACAATTCTACCCTTGATTGACCCCGCCCATCTTATCTTGGGACACCGCCACAAAAGCCACAAAAGGTCAAAAAAATGGGCTGATTTTTTTTGAAGTGTGCCTTGAGTGTGCCAATACGATTTTTAAACCATTCAACATATTGATTGTTTGCATTAATTTTTTACTAACATCGTGATTGCACATCCGCTGTTGTCGTTTGTCGTGACTTGTGGTAGTCTTTCCCCACCATTCACAAACGGCAAGCGGGGCGTCATGGCAAGCATTCAAGAACGAATCAATCAAGATGGAAGCGTTTCATATCGGGTGCAAGTCAGACTGAAAGGGCATCCGGTTCAAAGAGCCACCTTTGCCCGAAAGACTGACGCCAAGAAATGGGCAAGCCAAACAGAAAGCGCAATTCAGCAAGGCCGACACTTTCAGACCAGTGAATCCAAAAAACACACCCTGGGGGATATGATTGACCGTTACCTTTCGGATGTCATGCCAAGCAAGCCGAAATCAGCACGCGACCAAACCCGGCAATTGAATTGGTGGAAGAATGAACTTGGCATCCGCCCCCTTGCCGACTGCACCCCCGCATTGCTGGCAGAATACCGGGACCGCTTGGCAAAGGGGGAACCACAAGGCACCCCACGCACGCCCGCAACCATAAACCGCTACTTGGCCGCATTGAGTCACGTCTTTACCATCGCCGTAAAGGAATGGGCCTGGGTGGAATCAAACCCGCTCTCAAAGGTGCGCAAGCCAAGCGAACCAAGGGGCCGGGTGCGGTTCTTGTCCGATGATGAACGGGAACGCCTTTTGGCCGCATGCCGGGAATCTCCAAACCCATATCTTTATGCCGTTGTGGTGCTTGGCTTATCAACCGGAATGCGGGCCGGGGAAATCATGGGGCTGACTTGGGATGTTGTTGACCTGGACCAAGGCCGCATCATCTTGCACGACACCAAAAATATGGAACGTCGCTTGGTTCCACTCATGGGCCATGCTTTGGCCGTTCTCAAAGAGTTTGCCAAGGTGCGCCGGATTGACACCCCACTTTTGTTCCCATCAAAAGGGCCACGTCATGATGTGCCTATGTTGATGCGCGCCCCCTGGATGGATGCCTTGACCAAAGCTGAAATCACTGACTTTCACTTTCACGACTTGCGGCACTCATGCGCCAGCTACCTTGCCATGAATCACGCCAGTTTGGCCGAAATCGCCGAAGTTCTGGGGCATAAAACGCTTTCAATGGTCAAGAGATATGCTCACTTGAGCGAAGCGCACACCGCTGATGTTGTAGGCCGTATGAACGATAAAATTTTTGGGGGAATGTGATGATTGAATCTTCGTTTTCTGATATTAAGAATGACAACTTTAACGAAATAAGGTTTGCCGCATATAGTTATCTTAAGTTTGATGATGCGGAATCCCTTTGTAAGTTGATTGAAACCGGTAACACGGCATTATGGGAAAACGATAATGTCAGGCACTTAATAGCGGAAGGTCTTCGCGGAAAATTATCCGGGCGCGGGCGTGGGCAACGCACAAAAACTATATTGCAAACAAATCGCAGAAATGATTATATTTTATGGTCTTTGACTTTTCTAAAATCCTACGGTGTACCAATCTGGAACAGTGCTGCATCAAAGAGTGTTAATGCATGTTTTATGGTGAGCAAGGCTATTTCCCATAAAGATTTCAAAGAAAAAGAATATCCAACGATATCAGGAGAGGCGATTTACAGACAAATCTGGAGAAATCATAAACCTGTTACTTGGGATGATATTACTGTTAGAGATGGTAATGAAATGGCTGATGAATTTAATAAGTATAGTAATAAAAATGACGACGAAAGCAAGGGATATATCAAAGCATTGGAGGATGCCATACATCAGGCCCTCTTAAGTGGGAAAGTTATCTGGCAGATTGACCTAAACAAACTTAAAAACGATTACTTTCGAAAAATAAGATATTGAGTTTTCATAAACAAATGGTGGATATGAATAAATCTTTTGCTATCCACTAGAACTATTGATTACAAGGCATTATCTTCAGCACAGTAACCAGCAATACCGCTGGAACTCTATGCAGAAGGTGATGCAATGTTAAAGCAAAACGAAGTTCAACAAAACCCGCCCGAAACCCGCACCACACGTTTAATCCCTGTCACAAAATGGCCAGAGCTTCACTCCTGGCCGTCAATCGGTGGACTCCGCCACTTGATTTTCAACGCCGAAACCAACGGCTTTTCTTCGGTCATCAAACGCGCTGGTCGCCGCGTTCTGATTGATGAAGCGGCATTCTTTCGGTGGATGGACAAACAAAACGGGGGTGTGAAATGAACCCCATTCCAAAAATCACGAACCCACGCCAACGCCGCGCCTTGGAAGTATTGCTTGAAAGGAAACGCATTTCTGTTTGGGAATTGCGTTTGATGGTTGGGGCTGCGAACGCTTCACAACTGGTTGTTGACCTGCGCAAAAAAGGGTTTGACATTCGATGCAATCGAATTCGCATGTTTGACCAAGACAACCGGGCCAGCAACCCTGGACTGTATTGGTTGCCCGATGACATGCGCCAGATTGCCCGGCAAGCCATGGAAAATGCGGGGGCGACTGGAATCACCCCCGATATGCAAACTACCAGCAAGATTGATTGCATCATCAAGGGGGCATCATGAAAACAGCCACCCGCCGGTTGGATGCTGAATCAATCAAACGCGACCTTGCACCGTGCGATTTTTACCGCGCCGAACTGCCCACCATGCCGCCGCCAAAGCGGTTTGGTTGGGCTGACGGTGGGTTGTGTCCGTTTCATAACGATAACCGCCCTGGGAGTTTTCGGGTGAATCTTGAATCCGGTGGGTTCAAGTGTTTTGCTTGCGCCTCTTCGGGGGGAGACATCATCAAATTTTTGATGTTGCGTGATGGTCTTGAATTCTCTGAAGCCTTGAAAACGCTGGCCGAAGAATGGGGGTTGGCATGAACTTTCGATCGAAATTCAATGGAAAACCTTTAAAATTTTCATGGAACTATCTTTCATCTGACGGCAAAATCTTGGGTAGCGTTGCCCGGTATGAACTGAATGGCGACAAAGAAATCATACCGTTTTTCAAAGGAATCGGGCCAAATTTTAAGACTGGAGCCGCCCCAACACCGCACCCCCTGTTTGGGTTAAATGTGATTGCAAACGATCACATAAATCAAGATGTTTTTCTTGTAGAAGGTGAACGGTGCGCCGCCGCCCTGCATTCGCTTGGCCTTGTGGCCATAACTTCTCAAGGGGGTAGTAAAGCTGCATCAACTTCCGATTGGAAACCGCTTTCTGGCCGCGCCCGCATCGTCATGTTGCCAGATAATGACGAATCGGGATCCGACTACGCCCGCGATGTTGCCGCGATTCTGGCCACCCTGGACGCACCGCCAGAACTGGTTTTGCTGGAACTGCCAAACCTACCACCCGCCGGGGATGTTGTGGACTGGCTATTTTCAAGATTGCCTGACGCAACCGCATGGGACGGCTTTGGCCCCCTGCCGGAAACTGACCGGGACCGATTGGCCAACGAGTTTCAAACGCTGGTGAAAACCAAAACCGTGCCTTTTCTGCCCACCGACAACAAGTCGCCCGTTGTGGGAGCATGGCACCCCCCCGTGCCACTCGATGCCGCCCCTTTGCCCGAATGGCCGGGCAATGTGTTCCCACCCGACCTGCAAGCATTCGTGGATGAATTGAGCCGCTCCACCGAGACACCACCGGAATTGGCTGCCATGGTAGTTTTGTCTGTGCTTGCAACTGCCACGCAAGGCAAGTTTCAAGTGTGCGTAAAATCAGGTTATGTTGAGCCGCTTTCTCTTTGGTGCATCGTAGCCTTACCTCCCGCAAGCCGAAAAACCGCAATCTTTCAAGCTGCAACCGCACCACTGACCGATTGGGAACGAAGAAAGCGCGAATCATTACTCCCAACCATTCAGAAAGCAGAATCCAACTCTAAAACCGCAATCGCCCGCATAAGCAAATTGCGAACTATGGCTGCTTCAAAACATGGTCCTGATTTGGACAAACTGAATGGAGAAATACTTGAATTAGAGAAAAAATCACTAGAAATTCCAAAAATCCCTCAAGTCTGGAGTGCTGATGTTACGCCAGAAAATCTTGCAACCCTCATGGCGGACAATCATGACCGAATGGCGATCCTAACAGATGAAGGCGGAATATTTGAACTCATGGCAGGACGGTATTCAAACGGGGTGCCGAATATTGATGTGTTCCTTCAAGGTCACTCCGGTTCCCCTGTTCGTGTAAACCGTGGAAGCCGTCCACCTGTCTTCATGCACCTCCCTGCATTGTCCATGGGATTAACCGTTCAACCGGACGTAATACGGGGATTGTGTGCCAAGCCTGGTTTTCGTGGCCGGGGGTTGCTTGGCAGGTTCTTGTATGCTTTGCCCGTGTCCAACATTGGCCACCGCAATGGAGATGCGCCCCCCATGCCCAATGAAATAAAAACACGTTACGCTGAAATCATTACCGCCCTATTGGACATTCCTACACCGACTGGCCCGGACGATGGCCGCCCCGTTGCGCATATTCTGACCATGACGGATGACGCGCTTACAAAATGGCAACATTTTTGGGGCATTGTTGAAAAAAAAATGAAGGACGGTGGAGAGTTTGCCGCCATTACAGATTGGGCTGGCAAGTTGTCGGGAGCTGTTGCTCGATTGGCGGGTTGTCTTCATGTTTCTGAACATGCCATGGGCCGCCCATGGGATCACCCTATCACCTTTGCCACCATGGCCGCTGCCGTGCGCCTTGGGGATACCTTGGCCGTGCATGCCCTGGCTGCATTTGATTTGATGGGGGCTGACCCTGCCATTGAGGATGCACGTATTGTCTTGCGGTGGCTGAAACGCGAAGGTCAATCGCAATTCACATTCAGGGATTGCCACTATGCACATAAAAGCCGCTTCCGCCGTACCGAAGAACTGGAACCCGCTTTGGCTGTGTTGACAGAACGGCATTTTATCCGCCAGGTTGCGCAAAGGGAAAAGGTGTCACACCGACCATCAAGAACTTACGATGTGAATCCGGAAATCTTGTCGTGATACAAATCAATGGCTATGCTTCAAAAGTTTGTATCTATACCATGCACTTGCCCTTTCGCCAGAAAGCGTTGTTCGACCTTTCAGAACTGGATGGAAAATAATTTTCAACGTGTCGGGAACATTGAAAAAGTTCGCCACATCAAAATGGAAGATGGAGAAACATCATGGCAACGAATTTGAACGAAAATCAACTTATGGCCGCTGCAATGTTGGCGACCGGAACAAAAGCCGTCACTGTTGCGCAAACGTTGAAAATAACCGAAGAAACCATTTGCCGATGGCGACAACTCCCACCCTTCCGGGCCGCCATCAATCAAATTCACGTCGAAGCCATGCAAGCCATTTCTGACAGGTTGCGCCATATGGGTGGGGTTGCGCTGGAAGCCATTGAAGATGTTTTGGCCGACCCGAACACCCCTCACCGCGAACGGTTAGTGGCTGCTTTCAAAGTTCTTGAACTCATGGGAGGGGGCGCGTTGCTACGCAATATTGGGCCTACCGCCATTGAAGGGATTGTCGCGGACGACCGGAAAACCAAAATGTTTGCTGAACTGAACCGGAATTTTTTTGTGTGAATCATGGGGGCTTTTGTGGCTTTTGTCCCGTTGTCCCTGGGGTGACTGTTCAAGGGACAACGGGGCTTTTGTGGCTTTTGTGGTGCTGTCCCTGGAAAATCAAAATGAGATTGCTCTCTCCTAATGCATAAAAAGCAAAATATATAAGTAAGTATTTGCTTTTATATTTGTTCGTTCTTCCTTTCACCGCTCTGCTAAGTCATTGTGCCATGGCACACTGGCGGCACACGTCACCACCAATAATGGCCACAAATGGGGATAAGTCACGACATGCGCAACCTTTCAATTAATTGATTTTATTGTTGTATTGTGTTGTGATTTGTGGTTTGAGCATGATTCATAATCCGTGTGTCGGGAGTTCAAGTCTCCCCCTCGCTACCAAAATTTTCTGTTTTGAATCAGGCGGTTCCGATCATGGGAACCGCCTTTTTTGTCTGCTGCATTTGTGTGAGACTTGGCGTCAGTTGTTATCACGTTTGTGGAAAACCACACTCTGCATCGTTAACGTTTCAGATCTTTGACCAGCGAAGTCATTTCATCCGCAGTATGAATGGCCTTTGATCCGATTTCGTAAGCACGTTGATTATTGATCATGTTCACCATCTCTGTGACCATATTGACGTTGGATGCCTCGTATTTGTGTTGCATCAAGGTTCCGAAAGCTTCCGTCCCTGGGGTGCCGGTTTCGGGCTGACCCGCCTCTTCTGTTGCCATATACAAGTTGTTGCCAACTCGAATCAAAGCGTCAGGATTGATAAATAATGTTATTTTTATCGGGTCTTTAGGAGTTGTTGTCCCGTCTGGCCTTTGAATGGATACTGCGCCATCTGGGTTGATTGTGATTCCACTGATTTGGTTTTGCGCGGTCTCTCCAAGATTGATAAGTTCCATCCCTGATGATGTTACTATCTTGCCCTGCTGGTTTTTCTGAAATGTTCCGTCACGGGTGTAAAACTCTCTGCCATTTCCATCCGTAACTTTAAAGAAGCCCTGTCCATTAATGGCCAGAGTCACATCATTGGGGTCACTCGAATTGGCATCGATCGCGCTGCCAGTTCCAAAATTTGTCGAAGTACTGGAAAAAGTAACCCCATGGCCGACTTGAATACCTACTGGAGTTCTTGTTCCATCCTCACCTTCAACTCCGGCAGGTTTCAGGATTGCATAAAATACATCTTTGAAATTTGCAGTTTGTGCCTTGTATCCAGTTGTTGAAACATTGGCAAGATTATTTGCAATCACATCAGTTCTTTTGACGGCAGCATCCATACCGCTTGCAGCCGTATACATTCCACGGATCATGTGCTCCTCCTTTGTGTTTGCGATGGATCTGAATTCTCTGTCGTGGCAACTAAAGATTTCTATGGATGGTTAGCGCCATATCTTCGTTTTGCGTAGACAATCGGGCGCACTTTTCCCTCTCTGTTATCAGAGTGCGTCAAGAAAACCATCTCAGTTTGAGTTGCCGAGATGCGATGCAAAGGTAATGCCACCTCTTCGTATAACGAAGAGTTCGTGATTTCCGAAACTCTGTAATCTGTCTCCTTTCCCTCTCCTTGTCATGGATCAGAGGATGGATGAGACACCGATTTTTGCGAAGAGATTGAAGGAAGCACGGTTACGGGCCGGATTTTCCCAACTGGGCCTTGGAATTCAAGCGGGTCTTGAGCCAGAGGTGGCCTCTCCGCGCATCAACCGATATGAACACGGGCGACACTCCCCTGGAGACATGCGGTTTGTGCAAAAGCTGGCAGCACTATTGGGAGTGCCCATGGCCTATCTTTTTTGCCCGGAGGATGACATCGCGGCCATTTTGTTGATGGTCGGACGTATGGGAGGTGAGGAGCGGAAAAATTTGCTTGCGCGATTGAAAGGAGAATGAAGTTTGTTTCCACTCTGGGCGATCGTCACTTTGACAGGTCCAGAGACAAGCCATCCTTCAAGCCCTTTACCTGGAATACGTTGATCTTTAGCGGTCTATCGGGCCTTCATGAAATAAAATGCGGGGCCTGGTCCTGGGGGCAAAGAGAGTCAAGCCGCCTCCAGTCGGGCCACCTGATTGCGACCGCTGCGCTTGGCCAGATACAACGCCTGATCCGCCTGATCGATCAGCGAGAGGGGTTGTTGTGCGATGGTCGGGGTTATGCTGGCGACGCCGATGCTCAGGGTGACATAGTGGGCCGCTTTGGATTCGGCGTGGGGAATGGCCAGTTCTCGCACCGCGTTGAGGATTCTTTCGGCGACGGCGTGCCCGCCGATGAGGGTGGTTTCCGGGAGGACGCAGGCAAACTCCTCGCCGCCGTAACGGGCCGCCAGATCCATGGTGCGAGGCATGGAACGGGTGATGGCTCCCGCAATCTGACGTAAACAGTAATCCCCCTGGGCGTGCCCGTAATGATCATTGAATAACTTGAAAAAATCGACATCCATCAGCAGCAGTGAAAAAGGATGTCCGTATCGCACCGATCGGCACCATTCGTAATCCAGAAATTGATCGAATCGCCGCCGGTTGGGAATGCTGGTCAGACCATCGATGATCGCCATGCGTTCCAGCATGTCTCCGCGTCGTTTCAGTTCGATATGGGTTTTGACCCGTGCCTGGACGATTCCCGGACGGTAGGGCTTGCCGATGTAATCCACCGCCCCGACGGAAAAACCTCTGGTTTCGTCCTCTTCGCTGATGCTCGATGTGATGAAGATGACCGGAATATTTCGAGTCCTGGGATTGCTTTTCAGCCATTCGCAGACGGCGTAACCATTCATGCCCGGCATGACCACATCCAGAAGGATCAGATCCGGCAACGGCTGGTTTTCCAGGCGAAGGATTGCGTTTTCGCCGCTTTTCGCCGAAGTGATCCGATAGTCCGGTCTCAACAGGCCGGACAATACATCGATACTGATCGCTTCATCGTCGATGATCAAAATTTTTGGATGGTTCTCATCTTTGAGCATCGTGCATTTCCTCCCCGAAATCGGCTTGATTCGTCCCGGAGTGTTCGGAGTTCCGGAACGGGTAGCCGTGTCTTTGCCCTCTTGCCACTTCCAAAGGAAGATTCGAAAGTGTTCGTTCAGGGGAATTTTTTTAAAAAAATGAACTCTTGTCAATGTATATCGGAGAAAATCGACAGTTCTTGATATCATTGTGCATGGATGGTACAGATTGATTTTATGTCTGTTCGTGGATCGAGAGGGGAACTGAATGTCAGGATTTTAAAATCATGAGGGAGTAAATAGCGATTGATCGACGATTTGTATAATATCGTCGATCAATCGAATCAACAGATTATCCGATCACGCATACCAAAGTATTGCTGATCCAGGGGAAAAGCCTTTGGAGGATCTCAGTTGTGTGATCCGTCGCAGTGGGGGGCGTTCGTGGATTTGCGGCAGGAGCAGATGGCCACTTTGCCCGGTTCGGTGAGAACTACATGTCTGGGATCAAAGCCTGTGCCTTTGTGACTGCCGTCGCAGAAAGGAGCCGTGCCGGTACGTCCGCAGATGCAGACATAATGTTCCCCGGCGGGCAAATCCAGGACGATTGGGGTTTCCATGATCATAAGTCTCCTTGTTGAATCGGTTCGGGGGGATTGACAAGTTCAAAGTATGCATCTTCTCCGCGTCTTTGACAATCCGTCTTTTCGTGATAATATTGTCATCATTTTGTTGACAATCCGTCGGGAGCGCGTGACATGGATCGGCTGGCGTTCATGGAAACCTTCGTGCGGGTGGTGGAGTCGGGAAGCTTCGCGGAGGCGGCCCGCAAAGGGGGGCTGTCCCGGGCGGCGGTGAGCAAATACATCGAAGCCCTGGAAGAGCATTTGGGAATCCGTCTGCTCAATCGCACCACCCGCAGCCTCCACCTGACGGTGGAAGGCGAACTTTATTATCACCGCTGCTGCCGCATCCTGGAAGAGATCTCTGAGGCGGAGCAGAGTGTCACCCATCTGCACGCCGAACCCCGTGGTCTGCTGCGGGTGAGCGCGCCCATGTCGTTTGGTGCGCTCCATCTGGCACAGATCGTGACGGAATTTTTGTCGGCTCATCCGGCGGTCGAACTGGATCTGGTCCTCAATGACCGGTTCGTGGATCTGGTGGAAGAGGGCTTCGATGTGGCGGTGCGCATCGGAACCCTGGGGGATTCGACCCTGATGGTGCGTCGATTGGCGAACGCGCGACTGGTGGCGTGTGCGTCACCGGGCTATCTGGCCAGCCGGGGGGAGCCGACCTCTCCCGAGGCGTTGAGTGATCACTCCTGCCTGTTGTACAGCTATACCGCCTCCCCCGGCCTGTGGCGGTTTCGACGCGATGGCGAAGAGTTTACCGCACGGGTCACGGGTCTGCTGCGGGCCAATAACGGCGAAGCCCTGCGATTGGCCGCCCGCTCGGGCCTGGGAATCGTATTACTGCCCACCTTTCTGGTGGCCGAGGATCTGCAAGCCGGTTTGCTTAAACCGTTGCTTACCGATTATTCCCTGCCGCTTCTGGGCATTCATGCGGTGTGTCCGTCTACGCGTCATGTTTCTGCCAAGGTTAGGAAATTTATAGATTTTCTTGTCAATCGGCTGGGTAGGCGTCCGGAGTGGGCTTGAATCCTGCCCGGTCCGCGTTGTGTGACTTTTTGTTTGAAAGTCCCATATATGGACCCATCCTCCGACGCAAGGAAATTCGACAAAATTGA
>JADGBU010000070.1 GCA_015231295.1 Magnetococcales bacterium
GATCATGCCCATGCAGCGTTCCGACTTCGAGGAGATCTTCCGGGTCATGAAGGGACGCCCGGTGACGATCCGCCTGCTCGATCCGCCGCTGCACGAGTTCCTGCCCCACGAAATCAAGGAGCAGACCGATGTGGCCGAGGTCATGGGGGTGGATGTCAAGGAGATTCAGGGTCGGGTCTCCTCTCTCAAGGAGTTCAATCCCATGCTCGGGCATCGGGGATGCCGGTTGGGCATCACCTTCCCGGAAATCTATGAAATGCAGGTGCGCGCCATCATGGAAGCCGCCTGCGGACTGGTCAAGAATGAAGGCTTCACCATCATTCCCGAGATCATGATTCCGTTGGTGGGGCTGCCCCAGGAGCTGAAATTCCTCAAGGAGCGTTGTCTGACGGTCTGTCATCAAGTGATGGAGAGCTTCGGAGTCAAGATCGATCTGATGATCGGCACCATGATCGAACTGCCCAGAGCCGCGCTGGTGGCCGATCTGCTGGCCGAAGATGCGGAATTTTTCTCGTTCGGCACCAACGATCTGACCCAGACCACGCTGGGCATCTCTCGGGACGATGCCACGCCGTTCATCAACGCCTATCTGGCCAAGGGACTGGTGGCCAAGGATCCGTTCGTGTCGCTGGATCAGACCGGTGTGGGGCAGTTGGTGGAGATGGGCGTCAAGCGGGGACGGAGCACGCGCAAGTCGCTCAAGGTCGGCGTGTGCGGCGAGCATGGCGGGGATCCGGCATCCATCGGCTTTTTCGAGAAGGTGGGACTGGATTATGTCTCCTGTTCTCCCTTCCGGGTTCCGGTGGCCCGTTTGGCCGCTGCCCAGGCGGTGATCGCCGAATGATCGCGGGGGAGCGATTCCCCCACCATTATTGAAAAAAAAAGAGAGGGGCCGGGGGATGACTCCCCCAAACACCCTCTTTTTTTTTCAATGGTTGGACGGAGTGGGGAGTGGGTACTTTCGAATATACCGCCCTGGATGGCCGGGGACGCACCCAAAAAGGGGTCGAGGAGGGCGATTCGGCCCGCGAGGTGCGCGATCGTCTGCGGGAAATGGGGTTGATCCCCGTGACCACGCAGGAGATCGAAAAAGGCGCCTCCCAGACCCATCCTCCTCTGTTCTCTCCCACCCGCAGCGTCGGCAGTGCCGACCTGACCCTGGCCACCCGACAATTGGCCACGCTCCTCAAAGCCTCCCTGCCGGTGGAAGAGGCCCTGAACGCGGTCTCCCAACAAACCGAGCACAAAAAATTGCGGGTGATTCTGCTGTCGGTCCGCGCGCGGGTGCTGGAAGGACGTGCCCTGGCCCAGGCTCTGGGGGAGTATCCCACCCTGTTCACCGATCTCTACCGGGAAACCGTGGCCGCCGGCGAAAGCTCCGGACAACTGGACCGGGTGCTGGATCGACTGGCCGACTACCTGGAAAAAAGTCACAAACTCAAATCCGGCGTGGGACTGGCCTTGATCTATCCGGCGGTGGTGGTCTTTTTCTCTCTGCTGGTGGCGGGCGCGCTGGTGACATACGTGGTCCCAGAAATAACAAAAGTATTTGAAGATTTTGGCCAGGAACTGCCCCCCCTGACTCGGGGTCTGATCGCGTTGTCGGATTTTTTGCGCCATCAGGGGGGATGGCTGATGGTCGGCGTGGTGGTGGCGGTCTTCACCATTCGATGGATGATGCGCAAAGAGGGGGTGCGTCGCTCCTGGCATCGTCTGCTGTTGCGTCTGCCGTTGGCGGCGTCGCTGGTGCGGGGCATCAATACCGCGCGTTTTGCCCGGACGTTGGGCATCCTGACCGGCAGCGGGGTGCCGATCCTGGAAGGCCTGCGCATCGCCGGACGCGGGGTGGCCAATCTGCCGATGCGGGAAGCGGTGGCCAAAGCCGCCGAACGGGTGCGCGAAGGGGGGGGGCTCCATCAGGCTTTGGCGGAGAGCCGCATCTTCTCCCCGATGGTGGTCCATCTGATCGCCAGCGGCGAGGCGAGCGGTAATCTGGCCAACATGCTCGACCGCTCCGCCGAAGCCCAGGAGCAGGAGGTCGAAACCCTCATCGGCGTGCTGACCGGCATGCTCGAACCGTTGCTGATCTTTCTGATGGGGGGCATGGTCCTGACCATCGTGGTCGCGATTCTGCTGCCGATCTTCAACTTGAATCAACTGATCCAGTGAGACAATGACGATGAACACAATTTCCGGCAAGGGCTCCTTTCGATCCGCGCAGGCGGGTTTCACCCTCATCGAGATCATGGTGGTGGTGGTGATCCTGGCCGTGCTGGCGACGCTGGTGGCTCCGAAAATCATGAGTCGTCCCGGCGAGGCGCGTATGGTCAAGGCCAAACAGGATATCCTGGCCCTGGAATCGGCCCTGAATCTCTATAAACTGGACAACTACAACTATCCGACCACCGATCAGGGGCTCGATTCCCTGGTGAAACGACCGACTCAGGAGCCGCAACCCCAGAACTGGCGGGATGGCGGCTATCTGGCCCGTCCTCCCAAGGATCCCTGGGGGCGTCCTTATCTCTATCTGCGCCCCGGCGCGCGCGGGGAGTTCGATCTGTACACCCTGGGCGCGGATGGCGTCGAGGGGGGAGAGGGGGATAACGCCGATGTCGGCAACTGGAATCTGGATGGCTCCCGCGATGCGCCGAGGCGGTGACGCGGAAGGATTCACACTGCTGGAGGTGCTGACCGTTCTGCTGATCATCGGGATCATGATGGGTATGGCGACCCTTTCCGTGGGTCGGCGGGATCCGGCGAACGGACTCCGGGAGGAGCTGACCCGCTTGAAGGGGGTGCTGGAACTGGTCTCGCGGGAGGCGGTGCTGGATGCGCGGGAGTGGGGCGTGCGTTTTGTCGGTCACGGTTATCGGTTTCAGGTGCGGGATGATCAGGATCATTGGCTGTCGGCCCCGGCAGACGATCGTTTTTTGCAGCCCCGGCGTCTGTCCGACAGCGTGACCGCGACCTTGAAGGTGGAAGGGGTGACGGAGGAGAAACCGCTCGAACCCAAGGAGCCCCCCCAGGTGCTGATCTCCTCCGACGGGGAGATGACTCCGTTCGAGTGGGAGTTGTCGGTCGTCGGGGAGCGTCGGGAGCGGATCGCCTATCGGATGGCGGTGAGCCTGACCGGTCGGGTGCGCATCGAACGGGTGGTGCCATGAGCAAGGCGCATCGAACGCGCGGCTTTACGCTGCTGGAGACGGTGGCGGCCCTGGCGGTGCTGGCGTTGGCTCTGGCCGCCTCGATCCGGGCGGCGGGCGAGCATGCCCGCAATGTCTCCTACATGCGGGATCGGACCCTGGCCCATTGGGTGGCGATGAATCAATCCACGGAACGACGGGTGCGGCGGGAGTGGCCCGAACCCGGTCTGCTGCGGGGAGTGGAGTCGATGGGCGAGCGGGAGTGGCATTGGAGCGTGCTGGTCTCCTCCACGCAGGAGAGTCAGATTCGGCGTCTGGAGATTCTGGTGCGCGCCGAGGCCGATGAAAAGCGCCAGCCGTTGGCGCGTCTGGAAGCGTTTCTGGTCAAGCCATGAAAGCCGGTTCGGGAGGGGGGCTCTCCGATCGGGGCGGGTTCACGTTGCTGGAGTTGCTGGCCGCGCTGGCGGTGTTCGCGGTGATGTCGGTGATGGCCTACGGCGGACTGAATGGGCTGCTCGATGTCCGTCAGCACGGGATGAAGCGCATGGAATCCCTGGCGGCGATGCGGACTTTTTTCATGTATTTTGCGCAGGATGTGGAACAGAGCGTGCCCAGAGGGGTGCGGGATGGTCATCTGGAGCTGCGTCCGGCCCTGATCGGCGCGGATGGCGCGGAGCGGTTTCTGGAGTTGACCCGAGGAGGACGCGCCAATCCTCGGGGTGTGGTCCGCAGTGCCCTGGAACGGGTGGCCTACTCTCTGGAAGAGGGGCGGTTGTTGCGTCGCGCCTGGCCGGTTCTGGACCGGGTGCGGGAGGAGGAGCCCGAAGGGGAGGTGCTGCTGGAGGAGGTGACGGAGGTGGAGATCCGTTTTCTGGGCGGCGATGGAAAATGGAGTGGACTTTGGCCCGCGTCACCGGGCGGCGGCGCGCCGTTGTCGGCACCCGGAGCGGACGGGACGGGTCGAGGGGGCGGGGAACCGGGAGCGGTCGTGGTGCTGCCTCGGGCGGTGGAGATCGTGGTGCTCAAGAGTGGATGGGGCCGCATTCGGCGACTGTTCGAGATTGCGGGGGGCGGATGATGTCCCGGCCTGGGCGCGGAGGGGAAAAAGCGCGGGGTGCGGCTCTGCTCACGGCGTTGCTGATCGTCTCGGTGGCCGTGACCGTGATCACCGGCATGATCTCGGCGCAGCATCTGGACATTCGCGCCAGCGGCAATGCCTTCGAGCGGGATCGGGGCGTGCAGTTCGCTCTGGGGGGGGAGGCCTGGGCCATGGGCATCCTGAGCCGCGACGCCACCGAAGGGGGGCATGATCATCTGAATGAACTCTGGGCGGCCATCGCGCCGCCGATTCCGGTCACAGGGGGGACGGCCACCGGTCGCATCACCGATTTGCAGGGGCGGTTCAATCTGAACAATCTGCTGCTGGAGGGCAAACAGAGCCCGGTGGATCGGGCCCGCTTCGAGCGGTTGTTGCTGGTGGTCGGGTTGGAACCGCGCCTCGCCTCGGCGGTGGTCGATTGGATCGATCGGGATGGGGAGGTCAGTGGCCCGGGCGGGGCGGAGGATGAAACCTATCTGGGAAAACGTCCGCCGTATCGGGCGGCCAATCAGCCTTTTGTCAGCGCGACCGAACTGCGGCTGGTGGAAGGGTTCGACGCCGAGGCGCTCCAACGTCTGCTGCCGCTGGTGACGGCCCTGCCGGAACGAACCGAATGGAATGTCAATACCGCCCCGGTCGAGCTTCTGATGACTTTGGTGGAGAATTTCTCGCGCGGCGAGGCGATGGCGATCGATGACGCGCGCAGACGCGACAAGGGATATGTCGATGTGGCCAGCTTTCTGGCCGAACCGCTGCTCAAGGGACGGGAGGTGCTCTCCGGGGGGGTAGGCGTCTCCAGTCGTTATTTTCTGGTGGAGGGGGAGGTGCGTCTCGAACGGGGCAGAACCCGGCTCTCCAGCCTGCTGATGCGCAACAATGGCCGTATGACGCTGTTGCGTCGGGCCCGGGGCCCCTTGTGAGAACGCGGGGGGAATTGTTTTGTAAAGAACTGAAAAGGGGCTTGTTGCTGCTGGTTTTGCGGGATACATTACGGAACGGTTGCTCTTGGGGGGTATTGTTCTGGATGATGGGGAGCGGTTGAGGCCGGGCTTCGCTCTGGATCCGTCGCTGCGAGAGATTTCAGATGGGGTGTTTTTCCATTTTTTCCACATGACATTTGGAGGTCATCATGCCTGATGATTTTTTGGATACGCCGGCGACCACCGGACGCGTCACCATCAACGGGACGCCGCTTGCGGGCACGATTGCCACGATCAACGATCGGGACTGGTTCGCCGTCGGATTGACGGCGGGCATCACCTATCAATTCTGGGCGACCAAACGGGCGACCTCCGCTCTGCGGGATCCCTATCTGACGCTTTACAACAGTCAGAGCGTGGCCCTGCTCACCGACGACGATAGCGCGGGCAGTTCCAACGCCCTCATCACCTATACGGCGGTCAGCAGCGGCACCTATTATCTGTCGGTGCAGGATTACAGCACCGGAACCGGACGATATACCATCGCGGCCACCGTCGATGATCGCACCGCCACCACCGCCACCACCGGTCGGGTCACGGTCAACGGCACCGCCACCAACGGCGCGATCGAAGCGACCGGCGATCGGGACTGGTTCGCGGTGCGCCTGATCTCCGGCAATACCTATCAATTGCGGGCCACCAGCCGGGTCACGTCCGGCCTGAGCAACCCCTATCTGACCCTGTTCGACAGCACCGGGCACGCCCTCACCTCCAACAACGACGGGGGGATGGGCAACAATGCGCTGATCACCTACGTCGCGGATGCGACCGCCACCTACTATCTGGGCGTGCGGGATTACGGTTCGGGAACCGGACGCTATACGGTTTCGGCCACCATCCCCGATGATTTCGCCGCCACCACGGCCACCACCGGACAGGTGACGGTCAACAGTGCCACCCTGACCCAGGGCACCATCGAACGCGCCAGCGATCGGGACTGGTTCGCCGTCACCCTGACCGCCGGAACCAGCTATCTGCTGCGCGCCGACAGCAATGCCCTGCATGGCCTGACCGATCCCTATCTGACCCTCTACGATGTCAACGGGACGGTGATCGCCAACAACAACAACAGCGGAGTCGGCGACAACGCCCTGATCCGCTACACGCCGACCGCCACCGGCACCTTTTATCTGGGGGTGCGCGGCTATGCCAGCACCGACAAGGGAAGTTATACGGTTTCGGCCACCTCGGTGGATGACTACGGCGCCACCACGACCACCGCCGGTCCACTGACCACCGATGGGGTGGCCGCCGCCGGGGTGATCGAAAAGAGTGGCGATCAGGACTGGTTCGCCGTCACGCTGAACGGCGGTGACACCTACCGCTTCCAGGCCGATCGCACCGCTACGGCGTCCGGACTCTCCGACCCCCGACTCGCGCTGTACGACCAGGCCGGCGCGTTGATCCTCTTCGACGACGATGGCGGCGAGATGGGCAACGCGCAGATCACCTATACGCCCAACACCTCGGGCAGTTACTATCTGGGCGTGCGGGATGCGGAGCGGGGCACCGGTCAGTATCAGTTGACGGCCACCACTCTGACCAGCGAAGGCGTTGTCGATGATTTCGCCGGTACCATCGAGACGCTCGGCATCGTGACCGCCGGCAGCGAAGACGGAACCTCGGGCATCATCGAAAGTGCGTGGGATGTCGATCTGTTCGCCGTGACCCTTTCCGCCAATGTCTCCTATCAACTCCGTGCCAACGCCGCAACCGTCGATGGTCTGGATGATCCCTATCTCATTCTGTACGACGCCTCCGGAGTCACCCTCGCCACCAACGACGATGGCGGACCCGATTACAACTCCCTGATCGTCTACCGGCCCACCACCGCCGGAACCTATTATCTCGGCGTCAAGGCGTATGGCGATGGCACCGGAGCCTATCAGGTCACGGCGTTGGCGGCGGACGATTTTTCCGCGAACAGCTCGACCACCGGTCGGGTGCGGGTCAACGAGGAGCCCGTTCAGGGCACGATCGAACAGGCCCAGGACAAGGATTGGTTTTCCGTGCGTCTCACCTCCGGGGTGGCGTATCGGTTTCAGGCCGACGCGCTCGGCTCCGATGGCCTGGACGACCCCTATCTGACCCTGCTCGACGCGGATGGCACGGTGCTGCGCAACAACAACGACTCCGGCAGCGGCAACAACGCGCTGCTCTCCTATACCCCCACCACCAGCGGCACCTATTATCTGCAGGCGCGGGATTACGGCAACGGCACGGGTCGCTATGAACTCTCCGCCACGGCCGACGACGATGCCACGGCCACCATCGCCACCACGGCGGCGGCGGTGCTCGATGGTCAGGTTTCCGGAGCCGTCGAAACCGCTCAGGATCGCGACTGGTTCAGTGCCACCCTGGTGGCCGGACAGACCTATACCATCGATCTGCGGGGAGCCCCGTCCGACAACGGTACCTTGAGCGATCCCTATTTCTATGGGGTCCACGACAGCACCGGACAGCTCATCGACGGCACCAGCAACGATGATTACGGCTCGTCGCGGGATGCCCATACCGAGTTCACTCCGACGGTCACGGGGGTTTATTATCTGGCTGCGGGGGGCTATTCGAGTCAGACGGGCAGTTATGTGTTGCAGGTGGGTGCGTCCCAAAGCTCGGAAATCGCCCAGAGTGTCAACACCACCGCCTCTCTGGAGGTCGGGGGTCGGGTCGGCAGCCGGATCGACAGCCGTGACGATGAAGACTGGTTCCGGGTCACCCTGGAGGCCGGAGAGACCTATATCGTCGAACAGCTTAGCGACAGCTCCAGCGCGTCTCCGCTCTCCGATCCCAGTTTCGCCGGGATCTTTTCGGAGTCCGGCATCCTCATCGCCGACACCACCAACGACGACTACGGATTGGGGATGAACTCCCGGGTGCAGTATACGCCGACCGTTTCGGGCACCTATTATCTGGCCGCCGGAGGATATGGCAGCACTGTCGGGGATTATGTCCTGGCCCTGAGCGTGCGCGCCGATGTCGTCGATACCGTCTCCGACAGCACCGATACCACCGGCACCATTCGGGTGGGAACCACCGGCGTCACCGGAATCATCGATACCGCCTTCGATCGGGACTGGTATCGGGTCACGCTCACGGCGGATCAGAACTATGCCATCGATCTGCGGGGCGCGAACAGCGATCAGGGCAGTCTGATCGATCCCACCTTCGTCGGGGTCTACGACGCCGATGGCGTGCTGCTGCCCGGCACCGGCAACGCCGATGCCAACGGCTCCACCGATGCCTTCAGCACCTTCCGTCCTTCCACATCCGGCACCTACTATCTGTCGGTGGGAGGCAACGCCGACAGCACCGGCAGCTACCGTCTCACCATTCGCAGCAGCGGCAGCACCGATATCGCCGCCAATATCACCACCACCGCCAGCGCGGTCGTGGGTGAGGGATATCAAGGGGTGATCGATGCGGTCGGGGATGTGGACTGGATTCAGGTGTCGTTGATCGCCGGTGCCACCTACGAGATCGGTGAATTGGGCACCTCCGGCGATCATGGCACCTTGTCCGATCCCTTCATCCAGGGGATCTACGACAGCCAGGGATTGGCGATCGCCGATACCGCCAACGACGATTTCAACGGTTCCCGCAACGCCTCCGTGACCTTCGTCGCGCCGGCCACCGGTGCCTTCTATATCGCCGCCGGGGCGTATGGCTCTTCGGTCGGCACCTATTATCTGTCGGTCGGTCCGGGGGTGATGGATACCTCCCGACCCACCCTGATCAATGCCGTGCCCGGCACCATCAACCCGGCCTCCAACCTGACCCTGACCTTCAACGAGCCGGTGCGCGCCGGAACCAGTGGCGATTTCCGCCTCACCGGTGGCGGGCAGACGCTGGTCATTCCGGTGTCCAGCTCCCAGGTGACGATTTCCGGGGAAACCATCACCATCAATCCCGAAAACGAACTGCTCGACAATACCACCTATACGCTCTCCATCGATTCGGAAGCCATTCTGGATGTGGCCGGGAATGGCTATCACGAGGAGTCCGCGCTTTCGTTCGTCACCAGTTCGGCCACCCAGAACGATACCTGGACGGTGATGGTCTATATCGCGGCGGACAACAATCTCGAAACCTTCGCCATCGACAATCTCAACGAGATGGAGGCGGTACGCCTGCCGGAGAGCATCAACGTCGTCACGCTGCTGGACCGGATTCCGGGGTATGACAACAGCAACGGCAACTGGACCGATACCAGACAGGGGGCGATCGTCCCCGACTCCAATACCTCGACGGTCAGTTCGTTCTCCGGTTTCACCTCGCTCGGGGAGATCAATACCGGCGATCCCGCCTCCTTGACCAACTTCATCAACTGGAGCGCGGCCAACAATCCGGCGGATCATTACGCGCTGGTGGTCTGGGATCACGGGGGGGGGCTCTCCGGCAGTTGCTGGGATGACAGCAACAGCGCGGATCATCTGACCGCCAATGAGTTGCGTTCCGCGCTCGACAACTCCAACGTGGATCATTTCGATCTGGTCGGGTTCGACGCCTGTTTGATGGGCATGATGGAACAGGCCTGGGATCTGCGCACGCTGACCGATGTGGTCGTGGCCTCGGAGGAGTTGATTCCGGGTCCGGGATGGGCCTATACCACCTGGTTGCAGGATCTGGTCAACAATCCCAACATGTCGGCCACCACGTTGGGAGACTCCATCGTCACCCGCTATGCCCAGAAGAATGCCGGTGAGGGGGATATCACCTTGTCGTCGATTCAGACCAATCGTCTGGCGGATCTGAATGCCTCTCTCGAAACCTTCGCCACGCAGGCGTTGTCGAGCGGTTCGGCGGATTGGGAGAACATGCGTCAGGCGGTGGCCCATACGCTGGATTTCGGCGGGCAGAACAGCAGCTACAACTATCGCGATCTCGGCGATTTCATGGATAATGTCGCCGGCGAGGTGAGCGATGCCACGTTGCGAAGCGCAGCCTCGGCGGTCGCGCAGAGTCTCGACAATGCGGTCTCCTCGTTATCGGGGACCATGGCGGGAGCCACGGGGCTTTCCATCTATCTCCCCTACGGTTCGACGCGGGTGAGTTCCACCTATACCGCTGCCAATCATTCGTTCCTGGGATCCTCCTCCTGGGAGAACTTCCTGGCGGCGATCTGATCTCTCCATCATTGGGGTCCAGGGGCCATTGGCCCCTGGTCGGTCCAGGGCGAAGCCCTGGGACGTTCAAATAAAATCTATTTCAAAACCCTGGGGGATGAATCCCCCAGACCCCCTCTTTTTTCTCAATGGGTGTCGGCCTCGGTGTTCAGAGCCGCAGATCGGTCTCTTGGGCCGGAAAAAGATACTTCAAGTCATAGAGCACATGACCCGGCTTGCCGAAACGCCGAATCGCCTCCACTCCCATCTCCCGGAACTGCTGATGGGCCACGGCCAGCACGATGGCGTCATAGGCCTGCGCTTCGGGTTGAGTCACGGGAGTGATGCCGTATTCGTGACGGGCCTCCTCGATGGAAACCCAGGGATCGTACACCTCCACCTCGCAATGATAGTCGCGCAGTTCGGTCACGATATCCACCACCCGCGTATTGCGCAGATCGGGACAGTTCTCCTTGAACGCCAGTCCCATCACCAGAATGCGTGCCCCATCGACGAGCAGTCGTCTTTTGGTCATGGTCTTGACCAGTTGCGACACCACATAAACGCCCATGCCGTCGTTGAGGCGTCGTCCGGCGAGGATGATCTCCGGGTGATAGCCGATGCTCTGGGCCTTGTGGGTGAGATAATAGGGATCGACGCCGATGCAGTGCCCCCCCACCAGACCGGGACGAAACGGCAGAAAATTCCACTTGCTGCCCGCCGCCAGCAACACCGCTTCGGTATCGATATTCATCTTGTTGAAGATGATCGCCAACTCGTTGATGAGGGCGATGTTGAGATCCCGTTGCGTGTTTTCGATCACCTTGGCGGCCTCGGCCACCTGAATGGAGGGAGCCTTGTGGGTGCCTGCGGTGATGATTTCGTTGTAGAGCGCGTCGATGAGATCGGCGATGGCGGGCGTGGAACCCGATGTCACCTTGCGAATCGTCGTGACCCGATGGGCTTTATCCCCCGGATTGATCCGCTCGGGGGAGTATCCGACAAAAAAATCCCGGTTGAAGGTCAAACCCGAGTGGCGTTCCAGAATCGGTACGCACTCCTCTTCGGTGCAGCCCGGATAGACCGTGGATTCGTAGATGACGATATCATCGGGTTTCAGTGCCTGTCCGACGGTTTCGCTGGCCTTGATCAGAGGGGTCAGATCGGGGCGTTTGTGGGCGTCGATGGGGGTGGGCACGGTGACAATGAAACAGTTGCAACGCGCGAGATCCTCCCGTCGGGTGGTGAAGCTCAACAGTCGGGCGGCCTGAAGTTCATCCGCCCGTGTTTCCAGGGTCTGATCGTGACCGGCGCGCAATTCGTCGATGCGGGTCTGATTGATGTCGAATCCGACGACCGGGCGTCGGGCTCCGAACTCCACCGCCAGGGGCAGCCCCACATACCCAAGGCCGATGATGGCCAATTTGATTTCTGCAAGGGATTTCATGAACGCTCCGTCTTGTGGGGCAGTCGGCTGACTGGCCGGATCGGTGGAGATCAGGGGGGAGGCCAAGGGGTTGGATGGCACCGGGCTTCCGCCTGAAATCATGCCTTTTGGAGCGGAGAGGTGTCAAGTGAGCAAACGGTTGCTGGTCTCTTTCCGGGGGCGGGGCGGACTGCATGGCTTGAAATGAAACCCAAGATGGCGCATCTTCTGGAAGGATGGTTGGAATTCGACCCATGTCATTAGGAGTGTTGATCATGTCCGAGTCGTGCCTGTTTTGTAAAATCGTGAGCGGTGCCATTCCCGCCGGAAAGATCTACGAGGATGATCAAGTGTTGGCGTTTCACGACATTCATCCCCAGACCCCGGTGCATGCGTTGGTGATTCCCAAGCGACACCTGTCGAGTCTGGACGATCTCCAGGCCACGGATCGGGGGGAGGCGGGCCATCTGCTGGAGCGGGTGGCGCATGTGGCCCGGGAGTTGGGTGTGGCCGACGCGGGTTATCGCACGGTGATCAACACCCGTGAGCATGGCGGGCAGGAGGTGGATCATCTGCACATTCACATTCTGGGGGGGCGGCGTGTCGGTCCGATGGTCAGTCGCTGAGGCCTGCAACCGGTGGGGTCCAGGGGCCATTGGCCCCTGGTGGGGTCCAGGGGCGAAGCCCCTGGGAGGTTTCTCAATCATTCTCTATATCTATCATGATATTGCCTCGTATTTCCTCTCGACGGTCCGTGTGGAGGCTCTGGAGAATCATTTGAAAAAATTGTTCCTCGGGACTTGACAAATCCTGCCTATCGTAGTCAAATAAAATGTTATGCCATAACCCATAAGGCAATGGGGGGTGCCGATCGATCGGTGCTTGCCGTTTTTCTCTACAGGTACGCTGCGCGGGATGGTTCGATGCCCCGGTATTCCGACACACTCATCGATTTGATCCGTGAGCGCGTGGATCTCCTGGAAGTGGTGGGGCAGCGGGTCAAACTGAAAAAACAGGGGAACAATTGGCAGGGGCTCTGTCCGTTTCATAACGAAAAGACCCCCTCCTTTTCGGTGCGTCCCGACAAGGGATACAAGTGTTTCGGTTGCGGCGAAGGGGGCGATGCCTTCGACTTCGTGATGAAGTCCAAAGGGATCGGTTTCAACGAGGCGGTGGAGGAGTTGGCCGCCTTGACCGGTATCGCTTTGCCGAAAGAGGCCCAGGAAGATCCGGAAACGATACGGCGCGCCGAACATCGCCGCCGCCTGCTGGAACTGCTGACGGCGGTGCGCGGCTTCTATCAGGAAGAGTTGGCCGCTGCGGGTGGTCAGGCGGCCCGCCGCTACCTGACGGAACGGGGGCTGAAACCCGCGACCGTGCAGCAGGAAAAATTGGGATTCGCGCCGGGAGGCTGGAGCCGTCTGCTGGACCGTTTCGGCGGCGGAGAGGCCGCCTCCGAGTTGCTGGAAGCCGCCGGACTGGTGGCGCGCAAGGCTCCGGGAGAGCGTCCCTACGATCGGTTTCGGGAACGGATCATCTTTCCCATTCACGATCTGAAGGGGCACTGCGTGGGCTTCGGCGGACGCCTGATGGGAGCGGGAGAGCCGAAATATCTCAACTCCCCGGAAACCGAACTCTTCCAGAAAGGCAAACTCCTCTATGGCCTGGACGCGGCCCGGGAGGCGATCCGCAAGGCAGGATCGGCCCTGGTGGTGGAAGGCTATATGGATCGTCTGGCCCTGGTGGAACATGGCATCGGTGCCGTGGTGGCCACCCTGGGAACCGCCTTGACCCCGGATCATCTGCGCCTGTTGTGGCAACAGACGCGACAGATCCATTTCTGTTTCGATGGCGACGCCGCCGGGGAAAAGGCCGCCTGGCGGGCGTTGGAACTCTATTTCGATGGGCTGGAGGCGGATCATCACGCCTCGTTTCTGTTTCTGCCTGCCGGGGAGGATCCGGATCAGGTGGTCAGACGGGAAGGCGCGGCAGGATGGGCGAAACGCCTCCGGGAAGCCAGCGCGCCGGTCGATTTTCTGCTCCGTCGCCTGGGCGCGGGACTGAATGCCGCAGATCCGGAAGGTCGCGCCGCCTTGATGCATCGCGCCCGTCCCCTGCTGGCCAAGGTGAAAGATCCCCTGTTGCGGGAACTTTACCTGGAGACCCTGGGTCAACGATTGCATCTCCCTCGGCATTTCGCCTCCGGGAGAGCGCAGCCGGAACCGGTCGCCAGAGAGCCCGAAACGCGACCGATGACACGGCTTTCCCCTCCGGTCCGGCCCATCCGACGCGCTCAGGTGGCCGCGCAACGGGATCATGAACAGGCACTGCTGGCGTTGGTGCTGCGACACCCCCGCCTCGCCAAGGAGCGGGAAGAGGAGTTGAGCCGATTGCATCTGGAAAATGCTCAACTTTTCACGCTGCTGACCGAATTGATCGAATTGGGGCATCAATTCGATGATCCGCCGGAATTCTGGCCCGCCGATCGCTTCTCCAGTATCGGAATGGCCAGATTCGCGGCCTCGATCCTGGCCGCCGAAGAGGTGTCGCCAGAATGGGCCGATCCGGAGTTCGATGGCTGTCTGATCAGCGTCCATGTCCAGTCGCTGCGCCGGGAACGAATGCAACTGATGCGGCGTATCGATCTGGAAGGGGATCGCGACAATAGCCTCACCGCCCGCTGCCATGCCCTGAAACTGGAAGAACGTCGGGTGCTGGAACAGAAAATTGTCCGGGATGGCGGTGCCGCATGATGAAGGACAAGGTTGACATCACAACATGAACAATCGGGAAATGGATGAAAAACATGGGTGATGATTCCAAGCTGGGTCAAATGAAACTCTTGATCGAGCGCGGCAAGGAGCGTGGATTTCTGACCTATGACGAAGTCAACGATGTCCTGCCCCATAACGTCAACGTCGCCGAGCAGATCGAAGACGTGGTGACGGTGCTGGATGATTTGGGAATCCATCTGGTGGAAGAGCCGGAAGTGGTCTCCTCCATCAAGTCGATTCCCCTGGGCGACGACGTGGATGGCGAGATGGATGTCGATCTCGTCGATGTGGACGTGGATGACCCGGATGACGGCGATGATCTGTTCGGCAAGCGCGGCGGCCCGGATGGCGGGATCGAGGATATCGATCTGGGCAAGACCGATGACCCGGTGCGAATGTATCTGCGCGAGATGGGCTCGGTCGATCTGCTGACCCGCGAAGGCGAAATCATGATCGCGCAGCGCATCGAGGCCGGGCGCAATGAGGTGATTTCCGCCATCTGCGACTCGCCGGTGACGTTCCAGGAGATCATCCTGCTGGCCGAAAAGCTCCGCAATGGACAGGTGAGCCTGCGGGATATCCTCGACATTCCGGCCCCCTCCAACGAACTGGGGGAAGAGGAGGATGTGGACGACGCCGATGACGAAGACCACGATGACGACCTGGATGACAAGTCCGATGACTTGATGGATGAGGAAGACGGCGGAGACCTGGATGGCAACGAAGGTCTGCTCGCCATGAAAAAATCCTCCGAAGAGGAAAATCAACGGATTCAGGAACTCCTGGAACAGACCCAGGCGGTGTTCGATTCGATCGCCGCCGATAACGTGGTCCTGAACGAAATCCGCATCGAACAGGAAAAATGTCGCATTTCCGGCGATGCCGTCGGCGTGAAACGCCTGCGTCGCCGCTATCGGGATCGGCGGGAACGGATCGTCAAGGCCGTGGTCTCGGTGAAATTTTCCTTCAAACAGATCGATCGGATGGTCCGTATCCTGAAAAAATACGTCGAACGGGTCCGTGAAGTCGAAATGGAAATCCTGAAAATTTCCGAAATCGCCGGAGTGCCCAAGAAAACCTTTCTCAAGGAGTATCAGGGGAGCGACGGCAGCAAGGCGTGGGTGAATAAATTCTCCAATCACAGTTCGCCCTCCTGGCAGCGGTTCTACGAGCATCGCGAGGAGCTCTACGCCTTGCGGGATCGGATCACCGAAATCGAGGCGGAAGCCGGACAGACGGTCACGGATCTGAAAAATACCAATAAAAAGATCATGACCGGGGAACGCAAGGCCAGTTGGGCCAAAAAGGAGATGGTCGAAGCCAATCTGCGATTGGTGATCTCCATCGCCAAGAAATATACCAATCGTGGTCTGCAATTTCTGGATCTGATCCAGGAAGGGAACATCGGTCTGATGAAGGCCGTGGATAAGTTCGAATGGCGACGTGGCTATAAGTTTTCCACATACGCCACTTGGTGGATTCGGCAGGCGATCACCCGTTCGATCGCGGATCAGGCCCGAACCATCCGGATTCCGGTGCATATGATCGAAACCATCAACAAGCTGGTGCGTACCAGCCGTCAGATGGTCCAGGAGATGGGACGGGAACCCACCCCCGAAGAGATCGCCGAACGCATGGAAATGTCCCTGGACAAGGTGCGCAAGGTGCTCAAAATTGCCAAGGAGCCGATCTCCCTGGAAACCCCGGTGGGGGATGAGGAAGATTCCCACCTGGGAGACTTCATCGAAGATAAATCGATGCTCTCCCCCTCGGAATTGGCGATCATGGCCAATCTGCGGGATACCACTGGTCGGGTGCTCAAGACCTTGACCGATCGGGAAGAAAATGTCCTGCGGATGCGTTTCGGAATCGGCGTGCATACCGATCATACCTTGGAAGAGGTGGGCAAACAGTTTCACGTCACCCGCGAACGGATCCGGCAGATCGAAGCCAAAGCCCTGCGCAAGCTCCGACACCCGACCCGCTCGCGGAAATTGCGCAGCTTCCTGGAGTCGTGACGATGCGTCGATGAATCTCGCCTTACGGGCCTATAGCTCAGCGGTCAGAGCCGCCGGCTCATAACCGGTCGGTCCCAGG
>JADGBU010000071.1:0-14892 GCA_015231295.1 Magnetococcales bacterium
GCGTGAATCAATATGCCCATTTCATCTTCCCCGCCTGGCTCGACACCATGCAGAAAATGCCGGAAAGCTGTGCCGTGATGGGATCCCCCCCCGGCGCGCGCGTGCCACCCTTTCTTTTTTTCGATTACAGTCAATTGGGCGAGATAGTGTCGGAGAAGGGGCAGTGTCTGGGATTGATGAACTGGATCGATCGGTTGAGCAACTGGCCCACCGATGAGACGGCCTATCAACGACACAAGGAACAGTGGCTGGAGGCGATGATCGAGGCGTTGGATCAGGCGTTCCCGGGAATCCGGGAGAGCATCGTCTATCGGGAGATGGCCACCCCCAGAACCGTCAAGGCCTATCTGAACGATCCGGCGGGCGGGGTACACGGCTTCGGGGATCCGGAATTGACCAAGGAGAACAAATCCTTCCATCGAGGCTGCATGACGGCGGTCGAGGGGTTGTTGTTGGCGTCGTCGTTCGCGTTCGGGCCGGGATACAGCAAAGCGATTCTGACCGGAGCCGTGGCGGCGGAAAATGCGTTCCGATCGCTGAAAAATTATTGAAAAAAAAGAGAGGGTACACTCCATGAACGAATCCCTGTTATCGACCCTGGTTCAACAAGCGCTCACCGCCATCGAAACCGGTCAATCCGTCGATGCCGAATCCGTGGCGCTCGGTCTCTCCACCCTCTTCGACCGCCCCGCCACCCCGGAAGAGGTGGAAGCCGCCATCACCCAACTGCGTCTGATTCCCACCTTTCTCAGCATGGAAGAACGCCTCGAACTGGTCCTCTCCACCCTGGCGAACTCCTCCCCGGAGCGTCCCTTTTTGCAAGAGCAACACCAATCGGTGGACGCCCTCTTCCAGGCCGCCCGCGACGGTCAACCCCTCTCCCTGACGGTGCGCCACGATTTCGGTGTGCTCAGCCATCATCACGAAGCCTGTCTGATCGCGGCGATCCGCAATCAACAGCTCACCCGCGCCCAGGCACTGAGCTGCATCCAGGATGGTGTCCGCCTCACGCAACTGCTTTCCGAGGTCAATCGCGTCGCCCTGCCGCTGGAGTTCCGCACCACCGATCACAACGGCATGCCCCAAGTGACCCACTCCCGCGCCAACCTGCACTTCGACGAGACGGTCACGATCGAAACACCCGGTCATGCCTTCTCCATCGCCATCGGCAACGAAAGCGAACTGCGTCAGGTCGCCATTCCCGAACCCGATACCCTCTCCTGGCTCGACACCACCCTTCGGCCCGATTCGGTACTCTACGACGTGGGGGCCAATATCGGCTATTATTCGCTCTACGCCGCCGCCCTGCGCCCCGGATCCCGCGTGATCGCCTTCGAACCCGCGCCCCTCAACGTCTCCCGTCTCAACCACAACATCCATCTCAACCATCAGGGCGGCGCGATCATGGCCTTTCCCATCGCCCTGTCGGATCAGACCGGAGTGGTCCGTTTCGGCAACTCCTATCTGGTCAGCGGCGGATGGTCCCATCGCGGCATCGACGATCGCAAGGCCTCCTCCGAAGATACCTTCTACACCGGCTGCATCGCCTACACCCTGGATGAGTTTCTCCAATCGACCCCGTTTCTGCCCTTTCCCACCCATCTGAAAATCGATGTGGATGGCCCGGAACTCAAAGTGCTGCGGGGCGCGCTCAAAACCTTGAGCGATCGACGGCTGCGCCATCTGCTGATCGAAATGCGGGAGGATCCGGAGGTGATCGAGGCCGAAACCCTGCTCACCGAGTTGGGATTTCAGCGGATCGGGCCACACTTTTCAGGACTCGGCAATCGGCTGTTCGTCCGGGAGGCCTGACAGCTCGAAGCGGCGCACCGTTACCGGCTCCTCCGGCGCGCCGCTCGCCAGATGACAGCGATAACCGGAGCCCACCGCCACCGGTCGAATCCACCAGCTCCGCCGCGCCGGAGCCGGTGGACAAAACGGCTCTTGCACCTCCATCCATCCCGCCTCGAACCGCAAGGCGTGAAACGGCAGCGACAAGCCGCGTCCATCCGCCTTCACCGCGCTTTCGAAGCGGGTCCAGTAGTCGAAAAAACAGGCTTCCCGCTCCCCGGAGGTGCTGATCTCGCGCCAGATTTCCGCCGCGAACAGGGCGCGGAAATCCTCCAGATCGAGGGCGCGCACCCGTTCGCAGTCGATACCGACCGGTTCGGCTCCGCCAACGGCGCAGATCACCAACCCCTCGGTATGAGAAATGTTAAACTGACAATCCGCCGTCACCCTCGGCTTGCCGTGCGTGCCGGGGGTCCAGGTTTCGAGAATCCGCCACGGATGACCCCGCTCCCGCAGGGAGAACCCCACCATCAGCCGGGCGATGAGGGCCGCCTGTCGATCCTGCCACCGCCGGAAACGCAGAATCCGCTCCCGCTGTCCGCTCGGCAACCGGTTCAGCAGTTGCGCCCACCGCTCCTTGGAGAGTGGCAATCGATTGTCCGCCAGATGAATCTCGATCATCCGGCGGGATAAGGCCGCAGCGTGTTGCAGATCCGCTCCCCGATGCGGGGCCACTGCTCGAAAATGAAAAAATGATCCCCGGGATAGGGTTCGATGGTCAAGGGGCGTCTGGTTTCCGCCTGCCACAGTCGCACCAGTTCCATCGTCACCAGGGAGTCCCGGACCCCGGTCATGACGGTGATATCCAGATCCAGGGGCGGCAGACCGGGATAGCGATCGTTTTCGATGGCGGTGAAATCGGCCCGCAGAATCGGTTCGAAATAGTCGATCAACTCCTGAAGGGCCAGCACCTCCTTGGGCAATCCGCCATATTTGCCCACTTCGGAGAGAAATTCATCCTTGGGCAGTCGATGAATGAGCCGCTCGGGTTTGAGGCGGGTCGGACCCGCTGCCCCGGAGACGAACAGATGACAAGGCGGAGCGTGCCGCTCCTCCAGCAGACGCCGGATCACCAGATTGGCCAGATAGGCCCCGAGACTGTGACCATACAGGGCATAGGGACCGTTGACGCGACTGCGGATTTGCTTCAGCAGATCCTCGGTGAGTTCGGGGATCGTCTCCAGCAACGGTTCCTGCCCGCGACGCCCCCGACCCGGCGTTTCCAGAGGATGCACCTGAAGCCAGTCGTCGGTATGTTTGGTCAGACCGAGAAAGGAGTAGGCGTTGCCTCCCGCGTAGGGGATGCAAAACAGTTGCATCATGCCTGCTTTCCGGGTTCGGGATTGTCGAGGATCACCTTGCCCATCTCCATCTTGATGAGATGATCGCACTCGTGGAAATAACGATCATCGTGCGTGACACACACCAGGGTTTTGCCCTGCGCCCGCATATCCGGGAGAATTTTTTCGTAGAAGAAGGCCCGGAAGGTGGCATCCTGATCGGCGGCCCACTCGTCGAAGACGCTGATGGGCTTGTCTTCCAGCGAGGCGGCGATGAAGGCCAGCCGTTTCTTCTGCCCCGTGGAGAGATTGAGGTCGGTGAAGCGACCATCCCGATAGGCGGTTTTTTGTTCCAGTTGCATCAGTTGCAACAGCTCTTCGAGGGTATCCTCATCGACCCCCTCAAGCCCGTAGAGCCGGTCGAAGAGGTGGAAATCGCTGAAGATCAACGAGAAGGCGTTGCGGAACTCCGGATAGTTGGTTCGCGTGACCGGTACCCCATCCACCAGGATGCGTCCCGAGGTGGGATAGTAGAGTCCGGTGATCAGCTTGAGCACCGTCGATTTGCCGCTGCCGTTGCCGCCGGTGAGAAAGAGAATATTGCCCCGTTCCACCACGAAGTTGAGGGGACCGACACTGAACTCCACCGTCCCTTGCACATGATCCTTGGTTTCGTAGGTGAAATAAACATTGTCAAAACGGATTTCGCGGAAGGCGGCCATTTTGTTGGCGACGCGCTTGTTCAGGGTTTGGGTGTTGAGCCCCTGGGCATCGAGTTCCTGTTCGAGTTTGTAGAGGTTGCGCACCGCCACATCGGCGAGGGTGAAGATGGGAATCGCCCCCACCAGCAGATTGACCGGACCGATGATGAACAGCGCGGAGGCGGTCAGTTTGATGACGATGGTATAATGGGTATCTTCCAGTTGCGGCAGGATGAAGACGATGATCGCCAACAACAGATAAAAAGTGACCTGGGAAAACATGAAGTCCACGATGAATCGCAGACCGGAGGTGACTTTGAGCTTTTCGGTTTCGACGGAGATGTTCTGGATATGTTCGAAGAGGCTGTCGCTTTTTCGCTGATTGACCTTGATCTCCTTGAAGCCGCTCAACAGATGATTGAGGGCGTCGAAGAATTCGGACTCTTTGCGATTGACCACTTCGAAGGCTTCGGCGTTTTTGCGGTTGTTGACCAGATAGAGTCCGCTGCCGGTGCCGAGGGCGACCAGAATGATGAGAAAACCCACCGGAGAGAGCCAGGCCACATACATCAGGGTCGTCACCAGCACGATGGCCGACTGGCTGGCGTTGATGATGATCACCGCCGATTGGGAGATGAGATTGGCATCCTGGGTGAGTCGGGTGAACATGCTGGAGCGGCCCATGTTCTCGACGAAGCTCAGATCCGACTTGCGGATTTTGTCGGCGATGCGGATGCGCACCTTGCGCACCGCCGCCTCGACGGCGATGGAGGCCGCGCTGAGGGCATATTTTTTGGTGATGAAAAAAAGCAAAAAAGAGGCGATGAAGATCCAGAAAAGCTCTTCTTTCACCTCCTGATTGGCGGCCCGTTCCGCGCCGGCGTTGATCACGCCCAACAGGACGGCACTGGCCGCCCCGGCGATGACCGCGCTCCCGAGGATGGAACGCTTGGAGACGTCCATCTCGCTGTTGAAAAATTCCAGCAATTTCATGAGAGAATATCCAAGGGATGTGTCATGAGAAGTGCAAATCCACCCGCGTCATGGAATTCCAACCATCCGCGTATCTCCATGATAATTCAGAATGGCAGGCTTGCCAAGGGCGGCGCGCCTGAAGCGGAACGTGAAAAATGGCCGAAGTTTCCAAGGTGTTGCTCTGTTCCCCACCGCGAAAATTGATCTGACCACTTGTTCACAGTAGAAAATATAAACGGAAAACGATAGACTGCACTCTGATCGCACGGTGCGGAAAGCGTGTTGGATCCCCAGAAAAATCACGAGATTATCAAGCACAAGGAGCCGGACAGGCCATGAACCCGTCGTCCCAGGAACCGTCCGGTTCCGAGTCGAATCCGCTGTCGTCCGTCAAGCAGGCGTTGCTGGCCGTGCGCGACATGAGTGCCAAGCTCAAGGCCATGGAGGCCAGTCGCAACGAACCGATCGCCATCATCGGGAGCAGCTGTCGTTTTCCCGGTCAGGCCGACAGTCCGGAACAGTTCTGGGAACTGCTGAAAAATGGCATCGACGCCATCGGCGAAGTCCCGCCGGATCGCTGGAACGCCGCCGCCTGGCACGACCCCGACCCGGACCATCCCGGCACCATCAACACCCGTTTCGGCGGTTTCATCGGCGATCCCACCCGTTTCGATCCGCAATTCTTCGAGCTCTCCCGCCGGGAGGCGGCCAGCCTCGACCCGCAACAACGACTCCTGCTGGAACTCACCTGGGAGGCCCTGGAACGGGCCCATATTCCCCACGAATCGCTCCGGGGTCAGGCGGCGGGGGTGTTCGTGGCCATGAGCAATGTCGATTATGCCCTGCTCATGCATAAACATCGCGATCCCAAAGAGATCGACGCCTATTACATCACCGGCAACGCCTCCAGCGTGGCGGCGGGACGACTCTCCTTTTTCCTGGGCGTCACCGGCCCCTCCCTGTCGGTGGATACCGCCTGCTCCTCGTCGCTGCTGGCCACCCATCTGGCCTGTCAGAGCCTGCGGCAGCGGGAGTGCGATCTGGGCCTGGTGGCCGGAGTCAACCGCATCCTGATCCCGGAGGTGAGCGTCAACTTTTCCAAGGGACACATGCTGGCCCCGGATGGCCGCTGCAAAACCTTCGACGCCCGCGCCGACGGCTACTCCCGTGGGGAAGGATGTGGCGCGCTGGTGCTCAAACGCCTCTCCGACGCCCAAAAGGATGGCGATACCATTCTGGCGGTGATCCGGGGTTCGGCGGTCAATCAGGACGGAGCCAGCGGCGGCCTGACCATGCCGAGCGGTCTGGCTCAGGAGCGGGTGATCCGTCAGGCCCTGATCAACAGCGCGCTCAAGCCCGATCAGATCGATTACGTCGAAACCCATGGCACCGGCACCCCGCTGGGCGATCCCATCGAGGTCGATGCCCTGGCAACGGTCTTCGGCGGCGATCGCCCGCTCCAGCGACCCTTGATGATCGGCTCGGTCAAGACCAATTTCGGCCATCTGGAGTCGGCGGCGGGCATGGCCAGTCTCATCAAGACGATTCTGGCCCTCACCCATCGGGAGATTCCGCCCCATCTGCACTGGCAGACCCCTTCGCCCCACATCGACTGGAAAAAAGCCCCGATCACCGTTCCCACCCGCCTGACCCCCTGGCCGGAACGAGCCGAACCCCGTCGGGCCGGCATCAGTTCGTTCGCCTTCGGGGGCACCAATGTCCACATGATCCTCGAAGAGGCTCCGCCGCCACCGCCGCTCTCCGAACCCCTGGCGGCACCCCCACCCCTGAGCCTGCTGCCTCTGGCGGCCAAAAGCCTGCCCGCGCTTCAGGAACTGGCCCGCCTCCACGCCGAACAAGGCACCACCGCGCCGGAGGCCTCCTGGTGGGATCGCTGTCACACGGCGGCCACGGGTCGCACCGCCTTTCGTCATCGCATGGCCCTGATCGCCCCCACCACCCCGGACGCCCCCTGGCCCGGAGAGCTGACCGCCTTCGCCGAAGGGCGTCCCAACAAGGCCTTTCAGCGGGGCCGGGCTCCCTGGGGGGTGATTCCAGGCGGCGACCATCCCACGGGATTGCCGCCCAAGGTGGCCTTTCTGTTCACCGGCATGGGCTCCCACCATGCGGGCATGGGGCGGGAACTGTTCGAAACCCAACCGGTTTACCGGGAAATGATGGAACGGTGCGACCGGTTTTTGCAAAGCTGGCTCACCCCGTCGCTGCTGACGGTGTTGTACGGTCCGGAAACCGATCGCGAGTGGCTCAACCGTCCCGAGTACGCCCACACGGCGATTTTTTCCACCGCCTGCGCCCTGACCCAGTTGTGGCGATCCTGGGGAATCGAGCCGAGCGTGGTGTTGGGACACAGCATCGGAGAGTATGCCGCCGCCTGGGCAGCGGGCATGTTCGGTCTGGAGGAGGGGTTGCGGCTGATCGTCCTGCGGGGACGGCTCATCGGCACCCTGCCCGCCGGAGGCCGGATGGCTCTGGTGGCCACCGGCGAGGCGGAGGTGCGACGGGCGATCGCCCCGCATGAGGCCACCGTGGCTCTGGCGGCGATCAACGGTCCGGCCTATTGCACCCTCGCCGGGGAAGGCGCGATCGTTGAAACCCTGTGCGCCGCCTTTGCCGACGCGGGCATTCCGGGTCAACTGCTCAAGAGCGAACACGCGCT
Source organism: Magnetococcales bacterium (assembly GCA_015231295.1). GTDB lineage: Bacteria > Pseudomonadota > Magnetococcia > Magnetococcales > Magnetaquicoccaceae > Magnetaquiglobus. The sequence continues at coordinate 7,485 of JADGBU010000071.1, forward strand.
CCACTCCCCTCTGGTGGAGCCGATCCTCGACGACTTCGAGGCCCTGTTCGCCCCGCTGAAACTGACCCTGCCCCGTCTGGAACTGATCTCCAATCTCACCGGCAAGCGGGCCACCGCCCACATGGAAACCCCGGACTACTGGCGCAAGCAGATGCGACAACCGGTACGCTTCGCCGATGGCATCGTGGCGGCGCAGCAGGCGGGTTGCACCGCCTTCGTCGAGATCGGCGCGCAACCGGTGCTGATCGGCCTGGGCATGATGGCCCTCCGGGAGAGCGATCCCGACGCCCGACTGCTGTGGCTGGCCAGTCTCAAGGAGGGTCAGGGGGAGTGGTCGATGCTGTTGCGTTCGCTCGGCACCCTCTATGTCCACGGCGCGAACGTGGAGTGGAAACGGTTCTACCGCGACTACGCCTGTCGGCGCGTCTCCCTGCCCACCTATCCGTTTCAGCGTTCCCGCTGCTGGTTTCGGGAAGAGGGGGTACTGCCCCTCATTCCCGTCGCCGCCGTCGAACGCCCCTCCCTGTCCGATTCCGTCGCGGAGCCTGTCGAGATGTCCCCTGCCGAAACCATGGTCAGCGCGCCTGCCGCGCCCGTCGTCGCGCTCCGTCTGCAACGGCTGATCGCCCAACAGTTGCGCGCCACCCCGGAAGAGGTGGATCTCCACGTCCCGTTTTTGGAAATGGGAGCCGACTCGCTGATTCTCATGGAGATTCTGCAGGCCATCGACCGGTTGTTCGGGGTACGGATTCCGATTCGTCGCATTTTCGAGGATCTCGCCACTCCCCTGGCGGTGGCGGAGCAGATCCGTCGGGAGCTGCCCGCCGACTGGTCCGATCCAGAAGCGGTGTCGGTGACGAGTGAGCCTGTGGCCGGACTCTCCGGCGCGCCGCCCCTCTCCCCGACCGGAAGCCCGACCGCCGCCATACTCCCGATCCTCCCCTCCGACCCCGACAGCGCGCTCTCCGGCGCGCCCCTCGCCGGATCGGCCCTGGAGCAGGTGGTGCTGCGTCAACTGGAGATCATGAATCAACAACTGGCCCTCCTGAGAGGAGAGACACCCCGGAATCCGGAGCCGGTCGCGACCCGCGCCGCGCCGCCGCCGACCGCCGCGCCCCCGGCCCCGACACCGGGACGGGGGGGACACTTCTCCTCGTTCCACGATCAGGAGCCCAGTCCCCTCACGCCCTCCCAGAGAGACTATCTGGAGGCGTTCACCGACCGTTACATTCAGCGCACCCACACCTCCCGGAGCCGGGCCGAGCAGGAACGCCCTCTGTGGGCCGACGTGCGCTCGCTGATGGGCATGCGTCCCGAAACCAAACGGTTGACCTATCCGCTGCTCTCCGGGGAGGCCTTCGAGAGCGGTTTCATCGATCTGGACGGCAACCACTATGTGGATCTGGCCAGCGGTTTCGGCGCGCATCTGTTCGGGCTCAAGGTGCCTTTCATCACGCAGGCGATGCAGGAGCAGATCGAAAAAGGGGTCCATCTCGGTCCCCAGTCCGACCTGAGCGGCGAGGTGGCCCGTCTGATCCGGGAGTTGACCGGGGTGGAACGGGTCGCCTACTGCTGCACCGGCACCGAGGCGGTGATGTCGGCGATCCGGCTGGCCCGCGCCGCCACCGGACGCGACCGGATCGCCATGTTCTCCGGCTCCTATCACGGCCACTCCGACGGGGTGCTGGTGATGGCCGGACGGGTGGAGGGGCAACGCTGCACCGTGCCCATGGTGCCCGGCGTCCCCCCCGGCCCGGTGGGCGAAACCCTGATCCTCGACTACGACAAACCGGAGTCCCTGGAGATCATCCGCGCCCAGGCCGACACCCTGGCGGCGGTGCTGGTGGAGCCGGTGCCGAGCCGTCAGCCGAGCCTGCAACCCCGCGCCTTTCTGCAGCAGTTGCGCGCCCTGACCCGCGAATTGGATATCCCGTTGATCTTCGACGAGATGATCACCGGTTTCCGCATCGAGGCCGGGGGTGCCCAGGCCCATTTCGGCGTGGAAGCGGATCTGGTCACTTACGGCAAGGTGTTGGGCGGCGGTCTGCCCATGGGCGTGGTGGCGGGCAAGGCCCGCTTCATCGATCAGGTCGATGGGGGGTTGTGGCGTTTCGACGATCCGGACTCCAACCCGGATCGGGAAACCACCCTGGCCGGAGCCGGAACCTTCCGCCGTCATCCCCTGTCGCTGGCGGCGGCGCGGGCGATTCTCTCGCGCATCCAGAGCGAGGGTCCGGCCCTCTACGAACGGCTCAACCAGCGGGCCGCCCACCTGGAAAACGAACTGCAGACCCTGTTCCAGGCCAAAAAGGTGCCGGTACGCCTCGCCCGGTTCGGTTCGCTGTTCCGGTTCGTGCAGAGCGGCAACTTCAGCTACACCTATCAGCCGCTGGAGATGGATCTGCTGCACTTCGGCCTGATCGAGCGGGGCATCTATCTGTGGGAAGGGCGCACCTGTTTTCTGTCGGTGGCCCACAGCGACGCGGATCTGAACCGGATCGTGACGGCGGTCCGCGACACGGTGGACGTGCTGCTGGAGGCGGGATTCTTTCCGTCGGCGGGTCACACCCCCGCCCCCCCGACCGAGCGGAAACTCCCCTTGAGTCCGGCCCAGACCCAACTCTGGATGCTCGACCGGATGCATCCGGGAGGGGCACTCAGCACCTTGAGCTACACCAATCTGCAACTGCGGGGAGCACTCGATCTCTCCGCGCTGCAAGAGGCGATCCGCCAGGTGATCGCCCGTCACGACGCCCTGCGGACCGCCATCGATCCCCACGGACAAGAGCAGATCGTGCGCCCCGAAGCGGCCTTCACCATTCCGGTCACGGAGCTGTCCCATCTGGAGGAGCCGGCCCGACAGGAGGCGATCCGCGCCTGGTTCGAGCAGGAGGCCGCCACCCCCATCGACATGACCCGACCTCCCCTGTTCCGGCTGGCGGTGATCCGGCTGCAACCCGACTGTCACCGGCTGGTGCTCACCGCCCATCACATTCTCATCGACGGCATGTCCCTGGTGGTGCTGCTGCGGGAGATGTTCACCCTCTACGCCGCCTTGCGAAAAGGAGAGCGCGTCACCCTCCCCCCGGCCATGCCCCTGCACCGCTATCTCGACTGGCGTCGGGAGTCGGACCGCTCCGAGGCGATGAAAACCCACGAAGCCTATTGGCTCGATCGCTTTTCCGGTCCGCTGCCCCAGTTGGAGCTGCCCTGGGACCGGCCTCCGGCCCTGCAAAGCGATTACCAGGCGGCACGGGCGGTGCTGCGTCTCGACGCCGACTTGCATCAGGGACTCAAAAAGCTCTGCGCCCGGCTCAACAGCACCCTGTTCATGGTGATGCTGTCGGCCTATCAGCTCTTTTTGCACCGGCTTTCGGATCAGGAAGAGCTGGTGGTGGGCATTCTGGTGCTCGGACGCCCCCCCGCCGCCCGACAACAACCCCTCATCGCCTATTGCTCCCACATTCTGCCGATTCTCAGCCGGCTGGAGGGAGAACCCACCTTCGCGGCCTTTCTCCAGCAGGGCAAGCATACCCTGCTGACCGCCCTGGAGCATCAGGATTAGCCCTTCGCCACCCTCCTGGAACGGCTCCACGATCGCAACAACAAGGCCCATGCCGCCTTGATGGTCACGACCTTCAACATGGATCATCCCATCGATCTCGGGGATGAACTCGGGTTGCAGGCGGAGTGGTTTCCGCAACCGATCCACGCCCTGGACAACGCCCTGAGCGTCAACATCACCGAAATCCAGGGCGAGTTGGTGGTGGAGTTCGACTACAGCACCGAACGGTTCGACGCCGAAACCCTGCATCGCTGGTCCGGCCATTTTCGCACCCTGCTGGCCGCCATCGTCGCCGGAACCGAGGGCACGGAGTCCGACCGGACGGTGCAGAGCCTGTCGCTGCTCACGCCGGAAGAGCGGGAACAACGGCTCGTCACCTGGAATCGCCCCCTGCACCGCTCGCCGCATCACGGCAGATTCGCCTGTCTGCATCAGGGTCCGGAACGCTGGGCCGCCGAAACCCCGGAGGCGATGGCGGTGATGGGTACGGGCTCCGCGTTCACCTACGGCGCGCTGAACGCCCGCGCCAACCGTCTGGCCCACCATCTGATCGCGCTGGGGATCGGACCCGATCGCCTGGTGGCGATCCTGCCGGAGCGTTCCCCGGAGATGATCGTGCTGCTGTTGGCGATTCTCAAGGCGGGAGGGGGCTATCTGCCCCTGGATCCGGAAAGCCCGGCGCACCGTTTGGCCCTGATGCTCGACGACGCCCGACCTCAACTGCTGCTGACCCATCGCGCCCTGCGCTCCCGGCTGCCGGAAACCAAAGTGCCGGTGATCGTGCTGGAGGAGCTGTGGCCGAGCCTGACCGATGCCTCGGAGGAGAATCCCCGCGTTCCGGTGGAGCCCTCCCATCCGGCCTATGTGATCTACACCTCCGGCTCCACCGGAGTCCCCAAAGGGGTGGTGGTGGCCCATGAGGCGATCGTCTCCCACTGTCTGGATTACGCGGTTCCCTACCGGATCGGCCCCGCCGACCGGGTGTTGCAGTTCGCGGCACTCCATTTCGACTTTTCGGTGGAGGATATTTTCACGCCGCTGCTGGCCGGAGCCGCCCTGGTGGTCCGGGGGAACGAAATCTGGCCCCCGGACGAATTCAACCGTCAGGTCCGGGAGCACGGCATCACGGTGGCCGGACTCACCCCGGCCTATTTTCAGCAACTGGTCCTGGCCTGGAGCCATCAACCCGAAGAGCTGCCCCTGGAGTCGCTGCGGGCCATCGGCATCGGCGGGGACGCCCTCTCCGGACACCTGATCGAGGCGTTGCGCCAGACCCCGATGAAAGGGGTGGCACTCTGGAACGCCTACGGCCCCACCGAGGCGGTCGTCACCCATCTGATCCATCCCATCGCAGCCGACGACGACCCGACGGGACGCATTCCCATTGGCCGTCCCCTGGGCAGACGGCGGGCCTACATTCTCGACCGGAACGGCTCCTTGCAGCCGGTCGGCGTGCCCGGCGAGCTTTATCTGGGCGGGGCGGAGCTGGCCTTGGGCTATCTCAACCGTCCGGAGCTGACCGCCGAAAAATTTCTGCCCGATCCCTTCAATCCGGAACCGGGTGCCCGAATGTACAGAACCGGCGATCGCGCCTGTTATCGGGAGAACGGCTGGATCGATTTTCTGGGACGGATCGATTCCCAGGTCAAGGTGCGGGGTTTTCGCGTCGAACTCGGAGAGATCGAAACCCTGCTGAGCCGTCACGCCGCCATCCGCGAGGCGGTGGTCCACCCCTTCACCCCGGAGTCGGGAAAAACCCGGCTGGCGGCCTATGTGGTCTTCGACCCGGAGGCCGACTCCCGGCCCACGGAGGAACAACTGCTCGCTCATCTTCAGGATCGGCTGCCGTATTACATGATTCCGGACCGGTTTCTCGTTCTGGAGTCCCTGCCGCTGACCAGCAGCGGCAAGCTCGACCGGCGTCATCTGCCCGTTCCGGAGGAGCCGGAGGAAACCGCCTCTTGCCTGGTCGAAACCATGCCCGACACCGCCACGGAACGGATTCTGGCCGACATCTGGTCCACGCTCCTGCGCCAGGAGCGGATCGGCATCCATCACAACTTTTTCGATCTCGGGGGGCACTCCCTGCTGGCCGTTCAGGTGCTCTCCCAGGTGCGGGACCGTCTGGGGGTGGAGCTGGCCATCGGAGTCGTTTTTCAATATCCCACCATCGCCGGATTGGCCGAACGGATCGACGCGATCCTGGAACCCGCCCCAACCCACGACGACCCATCCGACCCGGAACGAGAGGAGTTTGTCTTTTGAGCCATTCATCCCAATCCATCGAAGGGCTGCTCTCCGAGCTGCGCGCTCTTGGCATCGTGCTGTTGGCCGACGGGGAGAATCTGCGGGTCAGCGCGCCGAAGAACGCCCTGACCCCGATGTTGCGTCAGCAGGTGGCGACGCGCAAAACCGAACTGCTGACCCAACTGCGTCAGGAACATCCCGCCGCCGGGGGTGGACCGCGAGAGTCCGGCGGCGTGGCCCGGATTCCCGCCGCGCCGCGCCAGGGAGGAGAAAACCGCTTTCCCCTCTCCTTTTCACAGCAGCGGCTCTGGTTTCTCGACCAACTGGAGCCGGGCGGCTCCACCTGGAACATTCCCGCCGCGCTGCGACTGGAAGGACGACTGAACCTGACCGCCCTGCACCAGACCCTGAGTGAACTTTCGACCCGTCACGAGGTGTTGCGGACCACCTTCGACAAGGGAGCGGATCAGGAAACCCCCTGGCAGCGCATCGCGCCGCCGGGACCATTCCCCCTGTCGGTGATCGATCTGACCGAACTGGACGCCGACAGCCGCGCCGCTGCGGAGCGGGAGTGGATCCGACGCGGCGAGACGCACCGTTTCGAACTCGCCACCGGCCCCCTGCTGTGGGTGACGCTGCTGAAACGGGCACCCGACTCCCATCTGCTGTTGCTGACCCTGCATCACATCATCGCCGACGGCTGGTCGGTGGGGGTGCTGATCCACGAAGTGGCCACCCTCTACCGCCGCTTCGCCGGAGAGGAGAACACGACCCCTTCCCTGCCCCCGCTGCCGGTCCAGTATGCGGACTACGCCCTGTGGCAGCGGAGCTGGCTGGAAGAGGGAGAGCTGGATCGTCAACTGGCCTACTGGCAGCAGAAACTCGCCGGGGCCCCGGCGTTGCTGGAACTGCCCACCGATCGCCCCCGACCGGCGGTGCAGAGTTTCGTGGGGGCGGTGGAACGGTTCACCCTCTCCGCCTCCCTGACCCAGGGGCTCAAACGGTTGAGCCGGGAGCAGAACGGCACCCTGTTCATGACCCTGCTGGGGGGCTTCGCGGTGCTGCTCTCCCGCTACAGCACCCAGAAGGAGCTGGTGATCGGCTCGCCGGTGGCCAACCGCAACCGGGCCGAGCTGGAAGGCTTGATCGGATTTTTCGTCAACACCCTGGTTCTGCGGGTCGATCTGGAGGGGGAACCCACCTTCCGCGAACTGCTGGAACAGCTCCGTCACACCACCCTCGAAGCCTATGCCCATCAGGATGTGCCGTTCGAGCATCTGGTGGAACGGCTCAGACCGACCCGCACCCGCAGCCACTCTCCGCTGTTCCAGGTGATGTTCATTCTCCAGAACACCCCGGAATCCCGGCTGGAGCTGCCGGAACTCTCCATCGAACGGCTGGAGCAGGAGCAGGTGCCCGCCAAATACGATCTGCTGCTGGGCATGGAAGAGCAGGAAGCGTCGCTCCAGGGGGAGTTCGAATACAACACCGATCTGTTCGACGCCACCACCATCCGCCGCATGATCGGACATCTGACCCGACTGCTGGAAGCGGCCCTCCTCGATCCGGACCGGCCCTGCTCCCGACTGCCGCTGC
>JADGBU010000071.1:14990-15820 GCA_015231295.1 Magnetococcales bacterium
GCCCAGGTGGCCCGCACCCCCACCGCGCCCGCCCTCTCCTTCGGCGAGACCCCCCTCACCTATGAAACCCTCAACGCCCGCGCCAACCAACTGGCCCATCATCTGATCGCCCTCGGGGTGGAGCCGGGAACCCTGGTGGGCATCTCCCTGGAACGCTCCCTGGAGACGGTCATCGCCCTGCTGGCGATCCTGAAGGCCGGTGGAGCCTATGTGCCCATGGATCCCCATCACCCCGCCGAGCGGCTCGGTCTGATGATCGAAGATGCCCGCCTCGCCTTTCTGGTGACGCACAGCGAGCTCCAGGAGCGGTTGCCGCCCCATCGGGCCCGCACCCTGCTCCTCGACCAAGAGACAGAAGCGATCGGCACACGTCCCGTCACCAATCCCGTCACCCAGGTGACGCCGCAACATCCCACCTATGTGATCTACACCTCCGGCTCCACCGGACGCCCCAAGGGGGTGGTGATCCGTCACGACCGGCTGGTGCGCATGTTCCTGGTGACGCGGGCGTGGTTCCAGTTCGACGAACGCGATGTCTGGTCGCTGTTCCACGCCTTCTCGTTCGACTTTTCGGTGTGGGAGATGTGGGGCGCGCTGCTGTTCGGCGGACGACTGGTGGTGGTCAACCGCGATACCGCCCGCTCCCCGGAGGCCTTCTACGCGCTGCTGCACCAAGAAAAAATCACCGTGCTCAACAACAATCCCTCGGTCTTTCAGGCCTTGACCAACCTGGAAGAGTCGGGAGAGGCCAAACCGCTGAGCCTGCGGCTGGTGATCTTCGGGGCCGAACCCCTCAAGTTGCAGAATCTCCAACCCTGGTTCGCCCGGCA
>JADGBU010000071.1:15911-16396 GCA_015231295.1 Magnetococcales bacterium
TGCGGATCGGTCCCCCCCGGCCCGAACTGCATCCGCTCTACATTCTCGACGAGCACCTGCAACCGGTGCCGATCGGGGTGCCGGGGATTCTCTACGCCGGCGGCACCTGTCTGGCGACCGGCTATCTCAACCAGCCGGAGCTGACCGCCAAGGCCTTCCTGCCCGACCCCTTCGACGCGCATCCCGAAAGCCGTCTGCAACGCACCGGGGATCTGGCCCGTTTTCTGCCGGATGGCAATATTCATTTTCTGGGCCGCAAGGATTATCAGGTCAAGATTCGGGGCTTCCGCATCGAACTCGGGGAGATCGAGGCCAATCTGGCCCGTCATCCCGATCTCTACGAGGCGGCGGCCACCACCTGGGAGCCCCAACCCGGCGACAAACGACTCGTGGCCTATGTGGAGGTGGAAAAAGATCACACCCCCCCCACCGCCGAAACCCTGCGCACCTTTCTCAAAAGCCGCCTGCCGGATTACATGATTCCG
>JADGBU010000072.1:0-586 GCA_015231295.1 Magnetococcales bacterium
CATGTTCAGCCGGGCGTGACCACTCAGCAGTTGAATGATCTCTGTCACGAGTTCATCATCGCCCATGGGGCCCAACCGTCGCCGCTCAACTATCGGGGCTTTCCCAAGTCGATCTGCACCTCGGTGAATCAACAGGTGTGCCACGGCATTCCCGGTCCCAGAACCCTGCGCGCCGGGGATATCGTCAACGTCGATGTCACCACCCATCTGAACGGCTTTCACGGGGATACCAACAAGACGTTCCACGTCGGCCCGCCCTCGCCGTTGGGAGAACGGATCGTCCTGGCGGCCAAAAATTGTCTCGACGCCGGCATTCTGGCGGTCCGCCCCAAGGGATATTTCGGCGATATCGGGGCCGCCATCGAAGCCCTGGCGAAACGCTATCGCTGTTCGGTGGTGCGGGAGTATTGCGGTCACGGCATCGGTCGGGAGTTCCACGAGGAGCCCGCCGTCTTGCACTACATCACCGACAAGGAGGGTCGCAAACTCCATCGGGGCGCGGAACTGAAACCCGGCATGATCTTCACCATCGAACCGATGATCAACATCGGGCAGGCCGAAATCAAGCTGTTGCCGGATAAATGGA
>JADGBU010000072.1:698-16281 GCA_015231295.1 Magnetococcales bacterium
TCCCAAGGGCTTCGCCCTTGGATCCCACCAGGGGCCAATGGCCCCTGGACCCCGGTGGTGAGTCAATAAGAGCTTATCGCGTTTCCAGGGTTTTCATCAGCAGAATCAGATCCTCCCACAGGGCGCGCTTGGCCAGCGGCGTGCGCAGACAGTAGGCCGGATGATAAACCGCGATCACCGGCACCCCGCGCCAGGAGTGCAGCCGTCCCCTGGCGCGCGCCAGTTGACCCACCGGACCCAACAAGGTTTCCACCGCGCCCTTGCCCATGGCCACGATCACCTTGGGCCGGATGGTTTCCAACTCCTGAATCCAATACCCTTGACACTGCCGGATCTCATCGGAGCGGGGAGCCCGATCCCCCGGCGGACGGCATTTGATGATGCTGGTCAGATAAACCTCTGACCGCTGCCGCCCCAGAGCGCGAATCATGCCCGCGAAAAATCCCTGCAGATCATCACCGAACAGCGCGCCGCGCCGTTCATCCGCCTCGCTCGGGGCATCGGCGATCCAGACGATCGACGCATCCAACGCCCCCGAGCCATAGACGGCATTCTGTCGGGTCAGGGAGAGTCCGCAAGCCCCGCAGCAGGCCACCTGTCGCGCCCACTCCTGAAACAATACCCCGCGCTCAGCCACCGGCACCGGCTCGGTCAGCAGACGATCCAGCGAAGGAGAGGGCGGAGACGCGTTCGCAGGAGCGTTGGGGGGAGTGACGGAGCTTTGGGGTGGGTTCACGGAGCGCGCGGAAATCCGGGAGCCGGGCAATCCACTCGCCGGAGCCTGCCCCCCACCATGCGCGGGCTCTGCAACCCGACCTCCCGCGCGCTCCTGGGGAGGGCGCGCCAGAAAGTCAGGCAGATCCACGCGGCGCGGGGCGGACTCCGACGGCACGGATCGCTCCGACTCCTGCGGGCCCGAGGAAACCACGGCGCGGCGCATCCCGGCCCCCTCCCCCCAGGCGAACCGATCCCCGGAGAGCCGATCGATCCCGCACTCCCGCCAATATTTCAAGGTGGCCAGCAGTTCGGATCGCAACGACTCCATGAAGGCTCTCCCTTGGGAGTCCAATTTTGTGAGATTCAGGAGATGCTGGAACGATGATGGGTCGGACGCAAACAGTAGGCGGCGGCATCCTGCTTGAGTTTCATCAACTTGCGTTGCAGGATCAAAGCGGTTTGATAAGTCTCAATTCCTTTAATCACGGTCATTTTTTCGATAGTATCGTAAATTTCATAATCGTTTTTCTTTGAAATAATCCTCAAAGTTTCCATAGTTGACTCCGAATGGCAAGGGTTGCTGTCTTCGATCTAATAGATAGCATTTTCCCTGCCAAGCAGTCTTCGGTTGGATTGTCAAGGAGTTACCAGTCAGGCGTCAAAAACCTCGTGCGGCAACAGGCGTCAGATGCGGCGTTGCTTGCGGGAACGCCACCATTCGCGCACCAGCAGAAAGAAGGTGATCAGAATGACCGATCCCCCGCAAAACAGCCCGATGAACAATGAGTAATCAAAGCGATAGCCATCGGTGGAGGGGTCATAGGTGGTACAGAAAAACCGCACCCGTCGCACCAGCTCCTCCACCGGGGTTTCGGAATCGCTCGGGGGGGTTCCCAGGATCAGGGTACGCAGCGGCTCGGTGAGCAACTGGGTCTGAAACGACTCCCCGTAGACCTGACGATAGATCACCCCCTTGGCATCGACGATCGTGGCCTGCACCAGATGATCGAACCCTTTCGGGGATGGGGCATAAATGAAACCCAGTTGATGGGCCAGCCGGATGATCGTATCCGGAGAGGCACTCAACACACGCCAGTTGGGTTGTTTTTCGATGCCCTGCTGCCGGGCGAAGGAGGCCATCGCCTTCGGCGTATCGAAGCGGCTGTCGAAGCCGATGCTGACCACATGGAAATTCTCGTCGCCGAAGGTTTCCCTGGCCTTGTCCACCACCGAGGCGAGAAAACGGGTCGAGATCGAACAGGTGTGATAGCAACTGGTATAGATCAGACTGATGATCAGAGGCTTGCCCAGAAAAGAGGACAAGGCGACCGACTCTCCGGCGGGATTGGTGAAGGTATAGTCGTCCAGGGTACGGCCAATGGCCGCCTGACTGGTATCCAGGGCGGAACGGGTATTGAACTCCGGATCCCGTCCCTTGCCCACCGGGGCTTCGGCCAGGACCGGCGCGGCGAGCCACACGCCGAGCAGCGCGACAACCACCCAGAGACGCACCCGCAGATGCCGGAAGACAAAAACCAGGGGCACGATTCCACCTATCGTCTGCAAAAGGGAAAAACCGGGCACGCCCTCTTTAGAGCAGAGCCACCAGCACGCTGGCGGAGTCCTGACTCTGAAAGCTGCCTTCGATGTAGACGGCGGCCAGGAAGAGAGCCAACTGAATCAGCGAAGCGCGGAAATTGCTCATCGCCTGGACTGTGGTCGGATTGCGCACCAGCAGCACGCTCTTGGCCAGAAACACCGCGCTGCCGGTCACGGCTCCCACCAGATAGATCCAGCCCATGCCGAAGAAGGCGGGCAGCAACGAGGCCAGAGCCAGCAGAACCGTATTGAACAGCACGATACGCGCGGCGCGGGCCTCTCCGGCGATCACCGGGAGCATGGGCACTCTCGCCTCGACATAATCCTTCTTGAGGGCGATGGCCAGACTCCAGAAGTGGGGCGGGGTCCACAGAAACAGAATGAACGCCAAAGACAATGCCAAAGGAGTCGGTTCGGGATGCAGGATGGCGGTGCCGGAAAGAATGGCGAAACTGCCCGCCAGTCCGCCGATGACGATGTTGAGCCAGGAGCGACGCTTGAGCCAGATGGTATAAACCACCCCGTAGAAAAAAGCCCCCATGAAGACATGAAACGCGGCAACCGGATTGATGAAACGCCAGACCAGAGCCACCGGCACCGCCACCAGCAGCGCGAACAGCAGCAGCCACCAGGGGGAACGGGTCAAACCGCCGCTGACGAAGGGACGGGTTCGGGTCCGTTCCATCAAGGCGTCGATGTCGTAATCGTGATAGTGGTTCAAGCCGCCGGCGGCCCCCGCCGAGAGCAACACCGCCAGAATCAGCAAGGCACTCTGGGCCGCCGATGGCGCCGGTCCCGGCATGGCGACGATGCCCGCTCCGGCGGTCATGGCCATGGCCACGCCAATGCGCAGCTTGAACAACACGAGGGTCTGCTTGATCAAGGACAATATGGCCATGTTCCGTTTATTCCCGGCGTCACAAAAAATTATGAAATCAAAACGTACCAACGGAATCAAGAGGATCCGGGACGGGCCGAAGCCCATCCCGGAGGTGCGACGGTCAGCCCATCGGCCAGATGGAAGAGAGATACTTGGCATTGATGAAGAAGTAAACCACAAATGCAGCCAGGAAGACCAGGGCCAAAACAAACGTCCCCTTGGCCTGGATACCGCCATCTCCGGTCTGTTCCACCGGGGCGAGTCCCAGTTTACCGGGTCGCTCGATGTTGTAGCAGGAGGCGGCCATGGGGAAACCAAAGCTGCTGAACAGGCTGGCACCCGGATCCAGACGTTTGCCGAAGACCAGCGAGCCCACGGCGATCAGACAGAACAGCGCGCCACCCATGGCGGCCAGAAAACCACCCAGACCGGCGATGCCCATCATGGTGATGGCGGTGCCGGCGAACTGGAACTGCAACGCCGCATCCGAAAAGTTGATGTCCCAGTGACGACGGGGCACACCCAGGGTTCCGGCACCCAACAGGAAGAGACTCAGAATGAGCATGCCGCCGCCAAAGAGGTAGGGCTGCCATTTGCAGGCGTTCGGCCAGATCAGCTGACGACGGAACAGCACCGGAATCAGGAAGTAGGTGATGGCCATGAAGGCCATGGTCGTGCCGACCGCCACCGTGGCGTGGAAGTGACCCGGCACGAAAATGGTGTTGTGGATGATCAGGTTGATCTGTTCGGTTCCCATGACCACGCCGGTGATGCCACCGATGAAGCCGAAGATGATCAGCGAAATGAACATCGCCGAAAAGACCGGATTGGCCCAGGGAGCCTTTTTGAGCCACTCGAACAGGCCATTGTTGAACCCTTTCTTACGCTGCGCGACCTCGATGCAGCCCGGAACGGTCAGACCATGGACCATGCTGGCGAGCACGGCGAGATACATGGCATAGCTGGTATTGAAGACTTTCCAGGTGGAACTGACACCGGGATCGGCCAGAATGTGATGGGCACTGGCCAGTTGCAGGAACAGGATGTAGAGCAGGAAAGCGGTCCGGCTGACCTTTTCCGACATGGGTTTCGCGCCGAAGATGATGGCGGCGATGGCATACCAGATGGAAACGTGAGCGGCCACGTTGATCTGCTGGGAGGAGTGACCCAACGCCCACCAGACCGTGCGATACATCAGCGGATCGATGTGGCTGATGAAGCCCAGCGACCACAACCAGGTCGGGATGAGAATCACCGCACCCGAGGCGATGGTGAAAATGGCGATGATCGTGGCGGTCAAGGCACCGAAGGTCACGAGGGGGATGGAGCCGTCATAGGTTTTTTCCTGCTTGGCGACCACCAGGGTGGCCAGAAAAATGAAACATCCGATCAACGCGCCCACGGCGAAGAGGATCAGGCCCAGATAGAAAATCGGCTCGGCGGGCATCGGCACATAGGAGGTGAACATAACGCTGGAGTTGCCCCGGAAAAAGGCGACCATCACCAACGTGGAGCCGATCACCATGAGCAGAAAACCGACCCAGCCGATGCCCGGTGTCGCCGGACGACTGCGCAGCAGCGTCGAGGAGGCGAAATAGAGCACCGCCATTTCAAAAAAGATGATCCAGAAGATCAGAATCGCCGTTCCGTGAATGGACAGGGCCAGATAAAAATCTTCCGCGTTGAGGATGTGCAACGAGGGCATGCGGGTCAAGGCGACCAGCAACCCGAGAAATCCACCGAGCAGCAGATAGACCACGCCGAACACGGCATGGGCCTTCATGAGCGATTCCGCTGACTTGTGGAAAAACAGACCCGAATCCGGGCATTGACGAAACATATTGGCGGCCATGTATGATCGACTCCCTATTTCACGTAGATCTTGCCCAACATGGTGTGATGACCGACGCCGCAAAATTCATTGCACACGACGGCAAACTCACCGGATTGGTCCGGGGTTATGGTCACCACCGTCTCGTATCCTGGAAGGATTTGCAGATTGATATTGGTGGGTTGCAGGGAGAACCCATGCTGCCAGTCCAGCGAGGAGAGATGCAGGCGATAGGTTTTGTCTTTTTCCAGTTCCAGAATCGGCCACCACTGCCAAAGCCGTCCGAGCATGTAGACATCGCTGCCCGCCGGCGGATGAACCACCGGAATGTTGGATTTGGGATCGGTGCGGACCGTGTGGGCCTTGGCCATGGCGTTGGCCTTGCCTTCGAACACTTCCGGCGCGGTTTTGTAGGATTCGTTGGAGAGATTCTGCTTGCCGTAGACATGCCAATAGGGCATCCAGGCAAACAGCACCAGACACCAGATCAGCGCGATGATGATCCACATCATCTCGATGCCGTGAATCGGCTCTTTCCACCAGATTTTCTGCGAGGGAGGCAGAATGCTCATACGATAACCCTCCTTCTTTGATTGTTACGCATAGATTTTTCCTTGGGTCCGTTAAATTTTATTTAACCGCAGGGATTGAAATAATTTCCATGATCCCCCACAAGATATAGAAAACCGTGGGAAACAACACCCCAAGAAACAACAACATAAATGGATTATCCAGCAATTGTTGCATTCCCGGGACCGGTTCCTCTTCCTGATTCGACTCCTGATGTTCGTTTCTTTGCATGGTGTTTCCCTCGCCTTGGAGTGGTGAATGTGAACTCAAAAAAAAACGGTTGTCCGGATCTTCTGCAAACCGATCCTCAAGCTACCATGAGTATTTAATGCGATTGAGCAACAGTTTCCTTGACCTTCATCAAGAAAGATCAAAAAAATCGATTCATCCCTTTCCGGCACGATTCCGGGGTCTGACGGCTTGACGCGCCCTTCTCCCTTTGCGAGACTGCCGTGGATCTCCATCCGCCCCCGGACCGCCGGAATCACCGGAGCGATCTCATCATCCACTCAGGGAAATCACGCCGTGAACCCACGCCCCGACGACACGCCGACCCCAACCTCCCGAGCTTCGGCACCGGGTTTTCAGCGGGTCGCGGCGATCTTTCTCACTCTGACCGGAGCGGTGCTGCTCGCCTGGGGAGGGCGGCTCCACGAACATCCCCTGTTGCCGGTTTCGGTGGCCACGGTCCATCTGTACGTTCTGGGGGTGCTGACCATGGCCCTCATCGGCATCGCCCTGAAACAACTGCCCCGCTGGACCGCCGTTCCCCTCCCCTGGCCCGGCCTGAACCCCTGGACGCTCGGCTTTCTGGCACTCGGGGCACTCACGGTTTTTCTGGGCATCGGCACCGACCTCCACCCCTGGACCTTGCTGGTGGCCTCTTTGGGCGTCGGGGTGGCGTTGAGCTTTTTTCTGCTTCAAGCTGGTATCATGTTGATCAAAAGCCCAAGGCGCGATCCGCTGACTGCCCTGCTGGCCATCGCCATCCTGTCGCTGTCGGGCGTTTTCGTGCTCGGCGGCATCTTTCTGGGAGAGTATTCCCACGGCTTCCTGCCCTATGACCGCTTCGCCATGGTGGGCACCCATCTCACCTGGGGCCTCTTCGGATGGGCCGGCATCCTGCTGGGCGTGACACGTCTTGCCGGTCCGCGTCCCGATTCCCCGGCCTTCCGCCCGTCTCTCTCCTGGCCGCTGGTGGCCGGAGCCCTGGGATCTTTGGTGCTGGTGCCGCTAACACTCTTCACGCCGCAGCTCGATCCCCGCTGGCTGTGGGCCGCCATGCTGCCCGGTTCTATCGCCCTGGCGGCCCTGACCCTGGCCGGAAGAAAACAAAACCCCGGCAACCGCTATGGCCACGCCGGAGATCTCCTCGGTCTGCTGGCCCTGACGACTCTGCTGCTCTGGCCGCTCCGTCCCGAACCGGAATGGCGATTGCTTTTCGGCGTTCTGATCCTCCCCGGCTGGAGCCTGAGCCAGTTGTTCGGCCTCCATGAAGGCCTGCGGCTCACGGGTCCGGGCAGGTTTCACTTGCCGATCCATCTGCTGGCGGTGGGACTGCCCGCCCTGGGGCTGTTTCTCCCCTGGGAGTTGGTCTGGCGCGCCGGAGGAGTCCTGATGATCCTTTCGGGCGCACTCTTCTTTGGCGTCGAACGGTTGGGTGAATCGTCATGAATCCTGCGGAGACTCCTCCCCCTTTGGCCGTCGTCATCCGACAACTGGGACACTGTTATCCGGGTCGTCGCCGTCAACCGCCCCGCAAGGCACTCGATGGCCTCGATCTGGTGATTCCCGCCGGACGGTTCTTTGTCCTCACCGGACCCAACGGCAGCGGCAAATCGACCCTGTTCAAAATTCTCTGCGGCCTGACCCGACCCAGTACCGGTTCGATTCATCTCCTCGGTCACGATCTCATCCTCGATCCGCAAACCGCGCGCGGCGGCATGGGGGTGGTCTTTCAGAAACCGGCTCTGGACAAGCATCTCACGGTCGAGGAGAATCTGCGGATTCACGCGGATCTGCACGACATCCCCCCCGATCTGTTTCGCGCACGGCTGCAAGCGGCCCTCCCCTGGAGCGATCTGCGGGACCGGCTCGGCGAACGGGTCGAAACCCTGTCCGGAGGCTTGGCGCGTCAGGCGGAACTGGTCAAGGTGCTGCTGCACGAACCGGCTCTGCTGCTGCTCGACGAACCCACCGCCGGACTCGATCCCGGCGGACGACTGGCCTTCATGGCCACCTTGCAGCGTCTGCAAAAAAAGCGCGGCGTCACCATCCTGATGACCAGTCACCTCTTCTCCGAGGCGGAAAAGGCCGATCTGGTGGGCATTCTGCGTCACGGAAAACTGCTGGCCATGGATCATCCGACGCAACTTTCGCAACGCCTGGGCGCGGAGATTCTGGTGATTCAGGGAGAGGGGTTGGAGCCGGTGGCTCAGGCGTTGTCCGGAGATCCCGGCCTCACCTGGCAACTGCACGATCACGAGTTGCGGGTTCAGGGTCAGGATCTGCTGCAACTCATGGCCGAACTCCTGAAAGCGCATCGGGAACGGATTCACACCCTGGCCATCAAACAACCGACCCTGGAAGATTTCTACATCCATCTGACCGGTCACGCCCTGGCCTCTGACGAGGAGGAAAATCGATGATCCGTCCCGCCCTCTCCCTGGCCAAACGGGAACTGGTACGTTTTTTTCGTCAACCCCATCGGGTGGTGGGCAGTCTGGCGCAGCCGTTGCTGATCTGGGCCTTTCTGGGAGCCGGTTTTTCTCCATCGTTCCGGGCTCCGGGCATGGGGGAGCTCTCCTATGCGGAATACTTCTATCCCGGCGTGCTGCTGATGTTGATGCTGTTCGCCGGCATCTTTTCCACCATCACCCTGATCGAGGATCGGGCGCAGGGATTGATGCAAGGCGTGCTCGCCTCCCCCGCGCCGCGCATGGCCATCGTTTTGGGCAAGGTGATCGGCGGCATCGCCATCGCCATGATCCAGGCCACTCCGTTGCTGATCGCCGCGCCCTTTCTGGGCATCCCGTTGGGATTGAGCGGCGTGGTCTGGATTCTGTTCGGATTTCTGGTGGCCTGTCTGGGCTTCACGGCGTTGGGATTTCTCATCGCCTGGAACATGGAAAGCACCGCCGGATTCCACGCGCTGATGTCGATCTTCCTGATGCCCATGTGGATGCTTTCCGGAGCCCTGTTCCCCATGGATCACGCCCCCGGCTGGCTGTGGGCCCTGATGATCGTCAATCCCGTCACCCACGCGCTCACGCTCATTCGCACGCCGCTCTATCAGGATCCGACACTTTTTCTCGCCACGGCTTCCTACTGGACCGCCCTGCTGATCGCCGTCACCTGGGCGGTGGTCTGTCTCGGATTGGCCTTGTGGCGGGTCAACCGGGTGGAACGGGGTGTGGCCATGCCCGATCCATCGGCCTCCTGACCCCCAACGCAGACCAACAGTGGACGGAAACAATTCTTGACATTATCCCCTCCCCCAGGATAGGATCATCGAAACATGGACCAACACACCCATCATCCCGAAATCGTCTCGCGGCTGAAACGCGCCTCCGGACATCTGATCAAGGTGATCACCCTGATCGAAGCCGGAAAACCGTGCGAGGAGGTGGCGCAACAGCTTCAGGCGGTGAGCAACGCGCTGGTGGCCGCCAAGCGGGAGTATGTCTCGGACCACATCGAACACTGTCTCGATGTCCACGAAGAGATGAACATGCGGGATGTCGCCGCCCAAATGAAGGCCATGAAGGCCATGACCAAATATCTTTAACGCGCTTATCGTAAGGAATCGACCGCGATGCCCGACCAGCCCGTCTCCCCCCATGGCGTTCATGGCGGCCCCATGCTGAATCATGCCGATGGGCGGTTGGAGCTTTCCGTCTTCGAGACCGGCGTTCCGCCCCGTTTTCGTCTCTACTTCAGCGATGCCCAAGGCCAACCCATGGCCCCTCCCGCTGCGGAGACGGTACAACTCGAAACCGAACGCCCCGAAGATCAGCGTCAGCGATTTCTTTTCCGGCACGAGGGGGCGCATCTGGAATCCACCCACGACATTCCGGAACCCCACGAATTTCTGGTCCGGGTGACGTTGGAACAGGGACGCCAAAAGCTCGCCACCCTCTTCACCGAAGAGGGCCATGATCATGGTCACGAACCCGCCCATGCGGAGGAAGGCCACGAGCATGACCACCCCCATTCAAATCCGGACGGCCATCACGATGATCACGGCCATCATGATCATGACCATCATGATCACGGTCACGGCCATCACGATCACGGCCATCACGATCATGGCCATGAGCACGGCTCCGGCCTGCTCGGCTGGTTGAAAGGAACGTTCGCCCACTCCCACGACGTGAGCGATAAAGTGGATTCGGTCATGGAGTCGAGCGAAAAAGGCATCCGGGCCCTCAAGATTTCGCTGGTGGGACTCGGGATGACGGCCCTGTTTCAGGTGGCGGTGGTGCTCTACTCCGGATCGGTGGCGTTGCTGGCCGACACCATCCACAACTTCGCCGACGCCGCCACGAGCATTCCCCTCTGGATCGCCTTCTCTCTGGCCAAACGCGGAGCCAATCGACGCTTCACCTATGGGTATGGCAAAACCGAAGATGTGGCGGGTGTGATCATCGTCGGGGTGATTTTCTTTTCCGCCTGCGTGGCCGGATACGAGGCTCTGCTCAAGCTGATCCACCCCGAACCCATGGAACAGCTCGGATGGGTGGCCCTGGCGGCGGTGATCGGATTCATCGGCAACGAGGCGGTGGCGATCTATCGGATTCGCGTCGGGCGCGAAATCGGCTCCGCCGCCCTGATCGCCGATGGCCACCACTCCCGCGTGGATGGTTTCACCAGTCTGTCGGTGCTGATCGGCGTGATCGGCACCTGGATGGGATTTCCCTTGCTGGATCCGCTGGTCGGCATCGGCATCACCGTGGCGATTCTCTTCATCGTGAAGGATGCGGCCAAGGCGGTCTGGCATCGCCTGATCGACGGCATCGAACCGGAAATCCTCGACGAAATCACCCATGCTCCGGCCCATGTCCCCGGCGTGCGGGCCGTGCGCACCGTGCGGGCGCGCTGGATCGGGCACAAGGTCTACAGCGATGTCACCATCGCGGTCGATCCCGAACTGCCGGTCCAGGTCGGAATCGACATCGCCCACGCCGTGGAACGCTCCTTGCGGGATCACGTCCGACTGCTCGGCGAGGTGGTGGTGCGGGTTCAGGCTTGATCTCGCACCCGGTTGGCGGCTATCCTGATTGGCGATAATACGCCTACTCAACGATCACAAACGCCGTCCACTGCGCAATCATGCTTCATTTTGAATGGCCCTGGATTTTCTGGATACTGCCTCTGCCCTGGCTCGCCTGGCGATATCTGCCCGCGCCCCCGCGACAGGCGGACGCGATCCTGGAAGTGCCCTTTCTGGAAGATTTCGACGGCTGCCTGATCCCTGCGCCGGGCAACCGCCTTTCCCCCAAACGCTGGCGATGGATCATGGCCCTTCTGGCCTGGGTGCTGCTCATCACCGCCACCGCCAGACCGGTCTGGCTCGGCGAACCGATCGATCTGCCAGCCAGCGGACGGGATCTGATGCTGGCGGTGGATCTCTCCGGCAGCATGCAGACACGGGATTTCGTGCTCCGCGATCAGGCGGTGGACCGGCTCACCGTGGCCCGCCAGGTGGCCGCCGAATTCATCCGCCGTCGCATCGGGGATCGGGTGGGACTGATTCTGTTCGGACTCAACGCCTATCTGCAGGCTCCGCTCACCCTGGATCGGGAAACCACCGCCCATCTTCTGGAAGAGGCCGAAATCGGATTGGCGGGAAAAGAGACCGCCATCGGCGAGGCGGTGGGATTGGCGGTCAAGAAAATGCGCGCCACCCCCAAAAACAGCCGCGCGCTGATTCTGCTCACCGACGGGGCGAATACCGCTGGCGTGGTCGCGCCGCTCAAGGCGGCACAACTGGCCGCCGAAGCGAAAATCAAAATCTATGCAATCGGCGTCGGCGCGGATGAAATGTCCGTGCGTACCCTTTTCGGCACCCAGAAGGTCAATCCCTCCACCGATCTGGATGAAAAAACCCTCACCGAAATGGCCGAACTCACCCATGGTCGCTACTTCCGCGCCAAAGAAACCGCCAAACTGGAGGAGATCTACCGTCTGCTGGATGAACTGGAACCGGTTTCCCGTGAACTCCACACCTTTCGTCCCACCACGGCCCTCCATTTCTGGCTGCTGATTCCGGCTCTGCTGCTGGCGGGCGGCGTGCTGGCCGATCGGATGCGTTCGGGACCGGCGGCATGATCGAATCCTTTCACTGGTTGCGTCCCGGATGGCTGCTCGCCCTGCCGCTGCTGGTTCCGCTCTGGTGGTGGCTGCGCCGCTCCCGACCCGGCACCGGAGATTGGCACCGGGTGTGCGATCCCCATCTGCTCTCCCGGCTGCTGCGTCCGGTCGAACCGACGCCGATGCGCCAGCACGCCCCGTGGACGATCACGATGACAGCCGCCTTGACCCTGTTGGCTCTGGCCGGTCCGGCATGGCGACAGCTTCCCCAACCGGTCTATCAGAAACAGACCGCCCTGGTGCTGCTGCTCGATCTCTCCCTCTCGATGGACGCCACCGATCTCAAGCCAAGCCGACTGGAGCGGGCCCGCCTGAAAATCGCCGATCTGCTCAAGCGGCGTCGCGAAGGCACCACCGGACTGATCGTCTTTGCCGGTGAGGCGTTCACGGTGACGCCCCTCACCTCGGATACGGAGACCATTCAGGCGCAGCTTCAGGCACTGACCACGGAGATCATGCCGGCTCCCGGCAGTCGGGCCGATCTGGGCCTGGAGTCGGCGCGGCGGATGTTCACCCAGGCCGGCGTTTCCCACGGACAGATTCTGCTGATCACCGACGGCGAGCCTTCCGCCGCCACCCTGGACAAAAGCCGAGAGCTTCGACAATCGGGTTATCCGGTTTCGGTGCTGGCGGTGGGCACTCCCGAAGGGGCCCCGATTCCGATACGTCAGGGGGGATTTTTGCAGGATGCCCAGGGAGGGATCGTCATTCCCCGACTCGACGAGGCTCCCTTACGGGCTCTGGCCACGGAAGGAGAAGGACGCTTTGCCCGTCTGATGGCGGACGATACGGACCTGAACCATCTCCTGGCCGGCGAGGGGTCCGGAGGCC
Source organism: Magnetococcales bacterium (assembly GCA_015231295.1). Taxonomy (GTDB): domain Bacteria; phylum Pseudomonadota; class Magnetococcia; order Magnetococcales; family Magnetaquicoccaceae; genus Magnetaquiglobus. Next base: position 13,499 of record JADGBU010000072.1, read on the forward strand.
TGGACACCACCCGTCCGAGCACCCGTACCGCCGATCTGTGGCAGGAGGAGGGGCCATGGCTGCTGCTGCTGGTGATTCCCCTGGCGGCTTTGGGATTTCGTCGCGGGGTGCTCTCTGTCGTGCTGATGCTGACTCTGACCCAATCGGCCCTGGCGGTGGAGTGGGACTCTCCCTGGCAGCGGCCCGATCAACGCGCCCACGAAAAACTGAACGCCCGGGATCCCCTGGCAGCGGCGGAACTTTTCACCGATCCGGCCTGGAAAGGGGCCGCTCTCTATCGGGCGGGACGCTTCGAGGAGGCCCTGCACGCCCTGGAGCCCCTGGAGAGTGCCGACGACTGGTACAACAAAGGCAACGCCCTGGCGCAGCTCGATCGGCTGGAAGAGTCGTTGCGGGCCTATGACGAAGCCCTGAAACGCAATCCGCAACACGCCGACGCCTCGCACAATCGGGAGGTGGTGCAAAAAGCACTCAAGCACTCTCCCCCTCAGCCCCCGAAAAATTCCGACCCTGCGGAGCAATCCACCCCTGCGGAGAAGAAGTCGGACGACGCCTCCTCCCCCGCCCCGGATCGTGACAAGGGGGAGCCAAAGGAGTCCGGAAACCCGAAAGACTCCTCTTCCGGGCAGGATTCGGAGGCTTCGCCCCCTTCCCAGGATGCGATAAATCAATTATCGAAATCTGAAGAGTCGGAACCCACCCAACCCGAAGGGAACGATCCATCGAAACGTGCCGAGACGCCATCCAGGAGCGATCCCAACTCCGGGGAGAGTCCGGAGGAAAAACAGGCGGCCTCGGAAGCGGAACAACGCCAAAGCCCGGAGAGCGAAGCGCGTCAGGCGGATGAACAGTGGCTGCGGCGCATTCCCGACGATCCGGGAGGGCTGCTCCGGCGGAAGTTCCTGTATCAATATCAAAGGCTCGGACAATCCCGCCCGGAGGGGCAACCATGGTGAAACCCTTGAATGTGCTGATGCTGGCGATCTGGATGGTCATCGGACTCTGGAGTTCCTCTCTGGTGGCCGCCGAGATACAGGTCCGGGCATCACGGGATCCACTGTTTCAGACCGAATCCTTTTCGCTGATCTTCTCCACCGGCGAGGATCCGGACGGGGATCCGGATTTCACCCCCTTGCGCAAGGATTTCGACATTCTCGATCAGGGCAAGAGCACCAATTTTCAATTCATCAACGGTCACAAGAGCCACTCCATCACCTGGACTCTGGAGTTGCTGCCCAAACGAAGCGGAGATGTCACCCTTCCCCCGCTGGCCTTCGGCAAGGATCGCAGCACGCCCATCACCCTGAAAATCCTGCCCGCCCGAAGCAAAAACGACGCTTCGCCCGCCGCCGACCACTCGGAACTGCTGGTCGAAGCCGAAGTGAACAACCAGACGCCCCATCTGCAAGAGCAGATCATACTCACGATTCGCTTTCTCAACGCCATCCCCATCGCCTCGGCCTCGATGCCGGAACCCAAAATGGGGAGCGGTGACGCGATGATCGAAAAACTGGGCTCCGATCAGGCCTATGAAAGCGAACGCAACGGGCGGCGTTATCTGGTTTCCGAGCGACGTTACGCCCTGTTTCCGCAGCGCAGCGGCGCGCTGGTGATCGACCCCATCCCCGTGACGGTCCAACTCCCTGGTCAGGGGGGAAGCTCTCTGCTGAAGGAGTTGTTCAACGATCCCTTCATCAAGAATCTGCCTCTGGGACCGGGCCGAGGTGGACAGACCGTTCGTCTGGCCACCCAACCCCTGAAACTGGAAACCAAACCGCAACCCGCCGAGTGGAAAAGTCCGCACTGGCTTCCGGCCCATCGTCTCATTCTCGCGGAGAAGTGGAGTCCCGATCCGCCCCGTTTTCAGGTGGGAGAGCCGATCACCCGTACCGTGACCCTCATGGCCGACGGCCTGACGGCGGCGCAACTTCCCGCGCTTTCTCCGCATAGCCCGGAAGCCATCAAGCTCTATCCCGACCGTCCACTCCTGGAGGATCAAAAGGAGGCCACCGGAATCATCGGCAAACGGAGCGAAAAAATCGCCATGATCCCCACCGCCCCCGGGGAACAACGCCTGCCGGCCATCGAAATTCCCTGGTGGAACATCGATCAGCGCAAAATCGAGTTCGCCCGCCTGCCGGAGCAGCGCATCACGGTCCTGGCCGCGACCGACGCAGCCCGTTCAACCGCTCCGGAAGCCGTCCGCCAACCCGAGCCGCAAAGCACCACTCTGCCGCAATCGACTCTTGCCCAGAAGAGCCCGAACGCCTCCGACGCGCGCCAGACTCCAAACGCCTCGAACACACCGCACGTCCCAAACGCCTCGAACACACCGCAAGCCCCGAACACCTCCGGCGCGCCCGCCACCCTCCCGACCACGCCAGAACCAAACGCCTCCGGCGCGCCATCCGCTTTCGACCCGCAGAGATCGAATCCTCCTGCCGGGCTGTCATTCTCCGGGATGCCGTGGCCGTGGATCGCGCTTCTTCTGGGCCTGGGCTGGCTGATCACCGGACTGCTGTGGTGGCGCAGTGGACTGAAGAGGCACGCCCCCACCCCCGCCCCACCCCCGCACCAACCGGACCGGAACCTGCGGGAGACCGAGGAGCAGCTGCGGCGCGCCTGTCTGGCCGATGATCCCTCTGCGGCCCGCGCCGCCCTGGGGCGTCTGCCCGACGCGCTCCACGCCCCCGCCCTGTCGGCGCAGATCGCCCAACTGGAGGCCGCGCTTTACGGTCGGGAGTCCGGCTCCTGGCGGGGCGCGCCTTTGTGGGAAGCCTATC